>NZ_JBHYWI010000062.1:33131-52957 GCF_042751525.1 Kitasatospora sp. NPDC059408 | reverse complement strand
AGATTCTTGGGCATTCGCTGCCCGCCCCGCCGCCGTCCGCGCTTTAGGCGCCGGACACGAACTTCTCGTTGCCCGCGCCGGGGACGCAGTCGAACAGGATGATCCGGTTGTTGTTGTCCCAGACCGGGCCCGCGCCCGCCACGTTGAGGCAGCGGCCGCTGGCCGGGTTGAGGAACTGGCCGTCGGCGGTCACCCGGAACGTCTCGTTGGCCGCGCCGGGCACGCACTGCCACAGGATGATCGGCGTGCTGTTGTCCCAGGTCGGTCCGGCACCGGAGACGTTGAGGCAGCGGTTGCTCGCGGGGTTGACCAGCTGGCCCGAGGCGGTGAGCTGGAACTGCTCGTTGGCCTGGCCCGCGGCGCAGTCCCACAGCACGATCGCGTTGCCGTTGTCCCAGGGGCCCGCCCCCCAGACGTTGAGGCAGCGGTTGCTGGCCGGGTTGAGCATCGCGCCGGTCGGGCCGGCGGTCTGCTTGTCGGCGGAGGCGAGGGCGAACGTCTCGTTGGCCTGGCCGGCGACGCACTGCCACAGGATCATCGGCGTGCTGTTGGCCCAGGTCGGGCCCGCGCCGGAGACGTTGAGGCAGCGGTCACTGGCCGGGTTGTACAGCTGGCCCGAGGCGGTCAGCTGGAACGTCTCGTTGCCGGCGCCCGGGACGCAGTCCCACAGGATGATCGGGTTGCCGTTCGCCCACGGGCCCGCGCCCGCCACGTTGAGGCACTGGCCGTTGGCCGTGGTGCGCAGCTGGCCCGAGGCGGTCAGCTGGTACGCCTCGTTGCCGGCGCCCGGCACGCAGTCGAACAGGATGATCGGGTTGCCGTTCGTCCACGGGCCCGCGCCGGACACGTTGACGCAGCGCCCGCTGCCCGGGTTGACGAGCTGGTAGGCGCGGTTGACCAGGCCGCCGATCCAGGAGGCGAGGTCGTCGACGCGGGCCTCGGAGGCACCGGTGCGGGTCTCGGCGGGGTCGGTGCCCAGGCAGCCGCCCTGCCAGGCGCGGCTGGTGACGGCGGCGACCGCCGGCTTGCCGTTCTCGGTGCGCAGCGCCGGGGCGCCCGCGTCGCCCTTGCAGACGGTGTCGGCCGCGGTCTTGGCGGCGAGGTCGGCGCCGGCGGCCGAGACCGCGGAGACGGTGAGTGTGGTGCTGTGCGGCGCGTTCGGCACCCAGGCGCTCGTGGTGCGGCCGAAGCCGGCGACGGTCAGGTCCTCACCGGCCGTCGGCGCGGCGGTGGAGACGGCGATCGGGGTGACGTCGTAGACCGGCGCGGCCAGGCGGGCCATCACCAGGTCGCGGTCGGCGCGCGGGGCGAACTCGGTGACCTCGACCGTGTGGCCGCCGACGGCCGCGGTGGTGCGGGTGCGCGGCAGACCGGTCGGGGCGGTGGTGGGGTCGGCCGGGTTGCCGGCGACGCAGGCGGCCGCCGACAGCACCCACTGCGGGGCGACCAGGGTCGCGGTGCAGGCGCGCGAGCCGGGGTGACCGGCCTGGCCGACCGTCAGCGTCCCGACCGCCGGGTAGGTGCCGGCGGGGGCCGTCGCGGCGGGCCCGTCGGTGGCGTTGAGCTCCAGCAGCGTGGTCGAGCCGCTGGTGCCGCCCTCGCCGACCGGCGTCCAGTCGTTCTTGTTGACGGCCACGCTCGTGACCGTGCCCGCCGTGTTCAGCGTGGCCTTGATCGTGTGGTCGTCGCCGCGGATGTTGTAGACCTGCGGGATCTCCAGCGACAGGTACCCGGTGGACCCGGTGATCCTGAAACAGACCTCACTGGGGTTGGCCGCCCGGCTGTACAGCTGCACCAGGCCCGGGCCCGAGGCGCAGTCGGCGAGCACGATGTGCCCGTCGCCCGCCTTGAGGGTGATGTTGTGGTCCGCCAGGACCTTCGCGGCGCCCGGGTAGGAGTAGTCCTCCACCACCGCCGGTGCGACGGCATCCGCAGCCGATGCCGTCACCGCCGGAACCGACCCGGCGATCACCGGTATCGCCACCATCAGGCCCATGGGCCAGGCCAGTCTTCGAATTCCGCGTATGACGCGATTCCCGTGCACAAACTCTCCCGAAAAGGACATGCCCAGGGAGGTGCCAACACCCCCCAGAGCCGGCAAAGAAAAGACCAGCCGGACGGTATCGGTTCACATCCGTGCACGTCAAAGAGTAAATCCGCACCCGGGCGGCACATCTGACACCGCTTTGCACAAAAACTCCAGGATGTGTCCCGGTCTCCGGAAAACACCGCCGGACGCCCGCCGATCATCCCGGTGAACTCCGCGCCCGGCTGCCATCCTGACGGTCATGGACCCCGTCACCGCCGTCCTCGCCCGCACCTGGCCCGTCACCCTGCGCACCCCCCGCCTCGTGCTGCGCCCGGTCGCCCCCGGGGACGCCCCGGTCATGGGCGAGCTGCTGACCGACCCGCAGGTCCGCGCCTTCCTGGGCGGCCCCGCCTGCGCCGAACGGGTCGAAGCCCGGCGGCGCGAATACCCGGCGAAACCGGGCGCGTGGGCGGTCGCGCCCGCGGCCGGCGGCGCGGCGATCGGCCTGGTCACCCTGGCCGCCGACTACCGCCGCGAGGGCCGGGCCGAGGTCTCCTACCAGCTGCTGCCCGCCGCCTGGGGCAGCGGCCTCGGCCGGGAGGCGGTCGCCGCCGCCCTCGCCTGGTGGGCGCGGACGGTGCCGGACGGCACCCCGGTGATCGCCGTCACCCAGCGGGCCAACCACCGCTCCCGCCGCCTCCTGGCGGCGCTGGGCCTGCAACTCGCCGACACCTTCGTGGAGTTCGGCGAACCCCAGTGCCTCTACACGACCTGACCGCGCCCCTCAGGCGCCGGCCGGCGGCCCGGTGCACGGGTGCAGGACGACACCGCCGCGCAGCCCCAGCCCGCCGGGCAGGTCGAAGCTCGCCCGCCGGTCCGCCACGGTGATCCGCTCGACGGCGACGGTGGCCCCGGCCGTGCAGCGCCCGGCGCGCACGGCCGCCAGTTTCCCCGCGCGCACCACGGCGATGAGCCCTTCGAGGTCGAAGACCACCTCGATGTCCACCCGGAGGGTGCCGACCGGCTGGTCGTCGACGAAGACCTTCACCGTGGGGTGGTGGACCGAGCGGACCCGGTGGTCCAGCAGGGCGACGACCTCCTCGCTCCCGGGTACCTCGCAGGTGCGCCGCGCCGCCTCGGTGAGCTTCGTGTAGGTGAGCCAGCCGCCCGCCAGGAGGTCGATCATGTCCAGCCCCAGGAAGCCGTGGACGACACTCTCGGCCTCCTGCCCGGCCGCGTGGGACAGCGGCCTGGTCAGGCCCTCCAGGGCACTGAGCGCTCCCTGCCGGCGGAGGGTGTCGGCGAACGGCTCCACCGCCCCCAGGAACGTCGCCAGCGAGTACGGGTCATCCGTCGCGACGATCGTCATCGTGCAGCTCCTCGAAGCTCGGCGGAAGGCGTCGGCCCGGTTTCGGCTCCAGCCGGACGCTGTGCCCGGCTGCGTCACCCCCGCCGCCGTGCTCGGTCAGCCCGGTCTCGGGGTTCCCCCATGTGCCCGGCGCGGCCGTCACGCGGGCCGTCACGGGGGGCGGCCGCAGGCGGTGGCGCAGCGTGAGAGCCGCCGCGGAGGCGAGGACGGCAGCGCCGAGGACGATCCAGAGCCAGGTCCGGTCGTGCGGACGCGACGACGACGCCGAGGTGGTGACGACGATCGGGATGGTCTGGGCCACCGTGTGCGTGTCCGCGCACTCCGCGGCGATGGAGTGGGGGCCCGGGGAGACGTTCGGCGGGAGGGTGGTGAGCGCGGTGAACCGCCCGGAGCCGTCGGCCTGGATCGGGTGCGAGGTCGGCCCGTTGTCCAGGGCCAGGACGAGGCTGGGGCAGGCGCTCGCCCGGCCCGAGACGCGTACGACCGCGCCCGGTGAGGCGGTCACCGCCCGGACGGGGGACGGTACCGGCGACAGCGACGACGACGGTGTCGGCGTCGGTGCCGGTGCCAGGGCGTGGAAGTGCGCGTCGGCCGTGATCCCCGGGACGGACGCGCAGGACGCCCGCACGGTGTGGTCACCGACAGTGGCGTCCGGCGGCACGGTGATGCGGGTGGCGAGGTGCCCGTCGGCGTCGGGCGTGCCGGAGACGGGCGGCGCGCCGGTGTCCCAGGCCAGGGCGACGGCGTCGCCCGCCGGGCAGGCGAAGCCCGTCCCGGACACGGTCGTGGCGGAGCCCGGCGCGCCCTGGCCCGGATCCGCCGCCAGGGTGGCCGGTGCAACGGTCACCGCGTCGTCCCGCGAGACGTCCCCGCATGTCGCCGTGACCCTGTGTTCGACGTCTGCGGCATCCGAGGGCACCGGGAACGTGCCGGAGGCGCTCCCGTCATTGCCGATCGGGAAGTGCGTGATGTCGGGCCGCTCGTCCCACGCCACTTCGACGGTGGAGCCGGGCGGGCACGTGCCGTACCCGGACACCGTCACCCGAACGGTCCCCAGCCGCGGCGCCCGGGACGGTCTCAGCGTGATGGTCGGCTTCTGCGCGGCCGACGTCGATGGCGACGGCGACGGCGACGGCGATGGCGACGGCGACGGCGAGGGCGAGGGGGAAGGGGAAGGCGACGGTGAAGGCGAGGGCGATATGGCGAGGGACACGGCGGTCAGCAGCACGGCAACGCCGACCGACACCGCCTTCACCGCCGACTCCGTCCTCCGGCCCCCGACGCCTGGCCCCCGGTCATTCTCGCCGCCGCGCCGTTCGTATGCATTCCGCGGCGTGCCGTCACGGCGCGCAGCAGCCCTCCCGCCGCAGCGCCTCGCCGACCGCGAGCCAGTCCACGCCCCCGGGCGCCGCGCCCCCGGGCGCCGCGCCCCCGGACGCCGCGACAGCCGGCCGCCGCGCCCCCTGCCCGCCGCCGTCCACCAGCTCCGAGGGCCGGTACACCACCCCGTCGCGCATCACCCACGCCGTGCGCACCAGGTCCGCGAAGTCGTGCAGCGGATCCCCGTCCACCACCAGCAGGTCCGCCAGCTTGCCCTCCTCCACCGTGCCGAGGTCCTCCGCCACGCCCCACAGTCGCGCCGGCGCGGCCGTCGCCGTGCGCAGCGCCTGGGCCGGCGACAGCCCCGCGTAGCGGTGCAGCGCCCGCAGCCCCAGGTGCACCTGCAGGCCGACCGGGGTGAGCGGCGCGTCGGTGCCCAGCGCCAGCGCCCCGCCGTCGTCCAGGATCCGCCGGTAGACGGCCATCTCCCGCTGCAGGGCGCGCAGTTGGTCCGGCGTGGGCGCGCTCTTCGCCTGCTGGCGCACCACCGCCGCGTCCCACGGCGGCATCAGCGCCGTCACCCGGGGGTCCTCGGCCAGCGACGGGTCCGCGCCCACCAGGCAGAACGCCGAGAACGGCGTGATGATGATCGCGAAGTCCCCGCCCCGGTAGATCTCGTGGACGTCCTGGTAGCTGCGCCCGGTCGGCGAGGACACCCGCCCGTACTCCTGGCGCTGGGTGGCCTGCAGGTGCGTCGTCAGGTCCTGCCCCACCTGCACCCCGGGCGTCAGCAGGTGGCTGCCCGAGGGCACCCCGAGCTCGTGCGCCGCCCGCGCCGCCTCGGCCATCGTCGAAGCCGGCGCCCGCACGTACGTCTTGACGAAGTCGTACTCCAGCGCCGCCGCCCGCTCCATGCTGCGCCGCACCCCCTCGGCGGTGCGGTGGGCGCGGCCCATGCTGTAGGCGACGCGGGTGCCGTCGTGCAGCTCGCCGGTGCTCAGGAACCGCGGCCCGGCCATCTCCCCGGCGTCGACGGACTCGCGCAGGCGCGCCTGCTCGTAGGCGAAGCCGCCCAGCGAGGCGGTGCCGGTCACCCCGTAGGCGAGGTTCAGGCGCAACTGCCGCCCGCCGTAGGTGTTCTGGTACGGGTGGGTGTGGGAGTCCCACAGGCCCGGCAGCACGGTGCAGCCGGTGGCGTCGACCAGCCGCTCCCCGGCGCGGCGCGCGCCCTGGCGGTGCGGCTCGACGGAGGTGACGCGGTTGCCGGTGACGACGATGTCGACGTCCTCGCGCACCTCCTCGCCGGTGCCGTCCCACAGCCGCCCGGCGTGGATGCGGGTGACGTCCGAACGCGCCGGCAGGCTGCGGGCGGTGCGCAACGTGAGCGCGACGGTGCTCGCACCGCCCCCGTCGCGCCCGATCAGCCGCAGCCGCCGGCCCGACAGGTACAGCAGCCGCTGGGAGTCGCCCGACCAGGACGGGTGGTCGGCCGCCTCGTCGGTCAGCCGCCGCGCCTCGCCCGCGGGTGTGCCGTCCGCGCCCACCGGCAGCACCCACAGCGCCGAGTCCACGACCAGCGCCAGGTGCCCGCCGTCCGGCGACCACACCGGGCCGCTGTCGCACCGGTCGGCCACCGAGGTGTCCGGCAGCGGCAGGTAGGCCCTCGCGCTGCCGTCGCGGGTGTCGATCACGCGCACCACGTTGTAGCCCTCGCGGAAGCGGTGGTTGAGCCGGTTGCGGTCGCACAGCGCGACGTAGCGCCCGTCCGGCGACCAACTCGGGCGCCCCGGCAGGCCGTTGCCGCCCAGCGGCGCCGCCGGCCTCGTCTCGGCGCCGGTCGCGAGGTCGACGATCAGCAGGGTGCCGGTGACGTCCTGGCAGGCCAGCCGGGTGCCGTCGGGCGACAGCGCCGGGTTGAACCGCCCGCCGCGCGCCACGACCGTGTCCGCCCCGCCGTCCAGCACCAGCCGGTGCACGGCCCCCAGGCCGTCGCCGCCCGCGCCGCCGTTCGCGGGGCCCTCCTCGGGGCCGTCGTACACGTACACCACGCTGCGCCCGTCGCGGCTCCAGGAGGGCATCTGCACGTAGTGGGCGGGGGAGGCCTGGAAGAGCTTGCGGGGCCGTCCGCCGATCGGCGCCAGCCACAGGGCGTTGAGCGCGCAGAAGACGACGGAGCGGCCGTCGGGGGAGAGTGCGGGCAGGTGGACGCCGCGCACGTCGCGCTCGTCGGTGGAGGCGAAGTCGCGCGCCTTGCGGCGGTAGCGGGGCCGCGGCACCTCCAGGCGGGCGGTGAACGGGATCTCCTTCGCGCCGTCCAGGGCGGGGGAGCGCTCGGTGAGGCGGCCGTCGGAGAAGTGGACGAGCCCGCCCTCGGGCGTCCAGGACGGCGGCAGCGGCGCGACGTCCTCGGTGCCGGAGACCACCGTGCCGTCGACGGCCAGCGACGAGCTCGCGACCTGGTAGGAGGCCGAGACCTCGCCGAACCACACGTACGCCACGCGGCCGTCGCGCGCGACGGCCGGGCAGGCGACGGTGCCGCTGTCCACGGTGCGCTGCACGCTCACCGGGCCGCCGGCGGCGGGGACGGCGGCGATGGTGCGCGCGCCGGCGGCGTCGGCGCGCACGAACAGGATCCGGTCGCCGTCCGGGTGCCAGGCGGGGTCGTAGTCCTCGGCGTCGGCCCGGTCGGTCAGGCGGGCCAGCCGTCCGGTGGCGACCTCCACCGTCCAGATGTCGTACGAGCTGCCGGCCACCGCGTCGCCGCCGCGCTCGGAGGAGAACGCGAGGAAACGGCCGTCGGGGGACCACGAGACGCCGCGGTCGTCCCACGGACCGGAGGTCAGCTGCCGCAGGTCCGACCCGTCGGGGGCCATCGTCCACAGGTGGAAGCCGCCGCCCTGGTAGGCGCAGAACGCGAGCGCCGAGCCGTCGGGCGACCACGCCGGGCGGGTCGGCTCCAGCCCGGGGGCGGTGAGCGCGCTCGCCTCGCCGCCGCCGCGCGCCAGCGCCCACAGGACGCCCTGGACCTCGATGACCAGGCGCTGCCCGTCGGGGGAGAGGGCGGCGCAGGCGTTGGTGCCCGCGGTGAACGCCAGCGTCCGCGACCGGCGGCCCTCCTCGGCGTCCCCCGCCGCGACGGCGGGCGGTGCGAGGGGCCCGAGCGCGGCCCCGGCGCCCGCGAGCGCGGCCGCCCCGATGAACCCCCGTCGACTGACGTTCGACACGTTCTCTCCCTCGTCGCACCCGAACGGACACTCCCCGCACCGGCCCCGGCTGCTCACACCCCACCCGGGCCGGAGCCCCGACGTTACCCGCCCGACTGTCGACGTACCGTCAAAACCCGCTGCACCACGCACATTTCACCACCCGGCACGACCGTCGCGGGCGGACCGGTCAGTCGATCTCGACGTGGTAGACCGTGCAGTCCGGCAGGTCCCCGCCGTCGTCCTGGCCGAAGCGGTGGGAGCCGGTCTGGCCGTGGCACTCGTAGTCGAACAGGCCCGAGTTGTGCCCCGACTGCCAGTGCCGCACCCCGTACGCCTTCGCGTACGACTCGCCGGAGTTCGCCCAGCACGTCCACTTGCCGCCCCCGTCGCGGGCGGCGAAGAACTGGGCCGGGCCGTCGCACGGCCAGGCGTCCGTCCGCACGGAGGACGGCTGGGCGGCGGCCGGCGCCGCCAGGGCGACCAGCGGGGCCGCGCCCGCGACGGCCAGGGCGACGACGGCGTGCAGGAACCTGCGCATGAGTGGTTCTCCCTCGCGTTCCAGGTGCTGGTGAGCGGCCCCCGTCGGGCCGCTCACCAGCACCCTAGGAACCGGCGGGCCCCACCGGTCCCTGACACCTGTCAGGAGCACGGCCATGATTGACTGGCCGTCAACAGCAGGGCCGGACAAGGGGCGGACAATGACCGACGACCAGCGCGTGTACATCGTGACCGGCGGCGGGACCGGCATCGGCGCCGCCACCACCCGCCTGCTGCGCGCCGCCGGCCACCACGTGGTCGTCTCCGGCCGCCGCCCCGAACCGCTGCACCGCATCGCCGAGGAGACCGGCGCCCTCGCCCACCCCGCCGACACCGGCGACCCGGCCGCCGCCGACACCCTCGTGGACGCCGCCCTGGCCGCCCACGGCCGCCTCGACGGACTCGTGCTCAACGCCGGCACCGGCGTCGGCGGCGCCGTCGGCGACCTCACCCCGGAGAGCTGGGAGGCCGTGATGCGCACCAACGTCACCGGCCCCTTCCTGCTCCAGCGCGCCGCCCTGCCGCACCTGCTGGAGACCCGCGGCGCCGTCGTCGCGGTCGCCTCCGTCTCCGCGCTGCGCAACGGCCGCGGCGACGCCGCCTACGCCACCTCCAAGGCCGCCCTCCTCCAGCTGTGCCGCTCCCTGGCCGTCGACTACGGCGGCCGCGGCCTGCGCGCCAACATCGTCTGCCCCAGCTGGATCCGCACCGACATGGCCGACCGCCGGATGACCCGCTTCGCCGCCGAGAGCGGCCTCGACACCCTCGACGAGGCCTACCACGCCGCCACCCGCCTGCTGCCCGCCGCCCGCCCCGGCACCCCGCAGGAGGCCGCCGAAGCCATCACCTGGCTCCTGTCGCCCGCCGCCTCCTTCGTCAACGGCGCCGTCCTCACCGTCGACGGCGGCGGCACGGCCGTCGACCCCGGCACCCTCGCCTTCGACTTCCACATCGAACCCCGCGCGCCGCGCCCCTGACCGGCAGCCGGACGGGGAGGGGCGCGGCCGCACCGGCGCCCCGGCCGGACGGGGCGCCGGGCCGGGCGGTCACGGCGCGGGGGCCGGGCCGTCGCCGTGGAGGATCATGCGGTGGACGCGGCGGAGGTCCTGGCCGGGGTGGACGGCCAGGTCGTCGCGCAGGCGGCGGCGGGTGCGGTCGAAGACGGCGAGGGCGTCGGCCTGGCGGCCGCCCAGGTAGAGGGCGTGCATCAGCATCGCGGCGACCGGCTCGTTGAGGGGCTGGGCCTCGGCGAGGGCGGACAGTTCGGCGACGGCCTCGCGGTGGCGGCCCAGCCGCAGCTGCCAGCCGAGTTTGCGCTGGGCCAGGGCGGTGCGGTGCTCGGTGAGCCGCAGGCGTTCTTGTTCGGCGAGCGGGCCGGGCTGGCCGGCCAGGGGCTCGCCGCGGAACAGGTCCAGGGCCAGGGCGCACAGGCGGACGGCCTCGGGCAGGTCGCCCGCGCGTTCGGCGGTGCCGGCCGCGGCCCGGAGGTCCTCCATGCGGGCGACGTCCACGGCCACCGTGCCGGGCACCAGCCGGTAGCCGTCGCGGTCGCTGGCGATCACCGCGTGCGGTCCCCCGCCCGTGCGCAGGGCCTTGCGCAGGCGGTAGACGTAGACGGGCACGACCTTGGTGCCGGGCGGCTCCTCGCCCCAGACGCCGTCGACGAGTTCACGCTGGCTGACGGCACGGCCCGGGCGCAGCGCGAGCGCGGTCAGGACGGCCTGCTGGCGCAGGTGCCCGAGGTCGAGGGGGCGGCCGTCGTGCCAGGCCCGCAGCGGTCCGAGCAGCGAGATCCGCAGCGGCGGTCCGGGGGTGCGGCGGGTGCCGTCCGCGGGCGTGGGCCCGGTGGTGCGGCGGCGCGGGCCGTGGCCGGGGGAGACCAGGCCGGAGTCGAAGGCGTGGACGACGGCGGCGGTGCGGTCGGGCAGGCCGAGCCGGGCGAGGAGGCGGGCGAGGAGCCCGGCCACGGCGCGCGGCGGGATGGCGAGGGCGGCGGCGATCTCGTCGTCCTTCAGGCCGCAGCCGACGGCGTAGAGCAGGTCGCGTTCGCGCGGCCCGAGCGCGGCGTCGGCCGGGCGGGCGGTGATCGTGGTGGTGCTGGGTGGCGGCGTGGTGATCGGCATCGTGGCCCCCGGACACTGGATGGCTCTCTGCGGTGGACGCCGTCGATGCTGGTCCGGCCGCCGGGCCGGGGACAGGCCAAGCCACCGGCCATATCCGGCCGGTGACGGGTGGCCGGTCCCCCGTCCCCCGTCACCGGCCGCCCGCCGCGCCCGCCGTCCCCCGCTCACGGGGCGCCGAACACCACCACCGAGTTCTGGCCGCCGAAGCCGAAGTTCTGCTTCACGGCGACGTTGATCGGGGCGGACCGGCCGGTGAGCGGCGTGTAGTCGAGGTCGCAGTCGGGGTCGGGGTGCTCCAGGTTCGCCGTCGGCGGCACGTACTTGTCGCGGATGGCGAGCAGCACGCCGACGCTCTCCAGGACCCCGCACGCGCCGCAGGCGTGCCCGATGACGGACTTGGGCGCGGTGATCGCCAGGTTCCGGGCGTGCGGGCCGAAGGCGCGCTTGAGGGCGGCGGTCTCGGCCCGGTCGTTGAGCGGGGTCGACGTGCCGTGCGCGCTGACGAGGTCCACGGCGTCGGCCCCGACCCCGGCGTCGGCCAGGGCGAGGGTGATCGCCCGGGCCGCGATCGCGCCGTCCGGCCGGGGGGCCAGGGCGTGGTGGGCGTCGCAGGTGGTGGCGGCGCCGAGCACCTCCCCGTGAACGGTGGCGCCGCGGCGCAGCGCCGAGCGCTCCGACTCCAGGACGAGGACCGCGGCGCCTTCGGCGGGCACCATGCCGTCCCGGTCGCGGTCGAAGGGGCGGGAGGCGGCGGCGGCCTCGGCCGCGGGCCGCCGGGAGAGGGCGTCCAGGAGGGAGAAGGAGGCCAGGCACGGCAGGTCGAGCCAGCTCTCCACGCCGCCGACCAGGACGACGTCGGCGGTGCCGTCGCGCACCGCGCGCAGGCCGGCGCCGATCGCGTCGGTGGAGGACGCGCAGGCGGTGGAGATGGTGAGCACCGGTCCGGTGATGTCCAGCTCCTGGGCGACGAGCCCGGCGGCCTGGTTGGGCAGCAGGCGCAGCAGGCCGAGCCGGTCCATGCGCGACCAGCCCTCCCTGCGCAGGACCGTCACCTGCCGGGCGGCCTCGTCGAGCCCGCCGCCGCCGGTGCCGACGTACAGGGCGCCGGGGGCCGTGCGCAGGCGCGCGTCCGCCCGGGCCTTGACGGCGGCGGCGAACAGCAGTTGCTGGAAGCGGGAGGTGCGACGCACCTGCGGGGCGCTCAGGTAGTCCCGGGGGTCGAAGCCGGTGACGACGCCGCCGACCCGGCAGGGCAGCGGTTGTTCGAGGTCCAGCGCCGAGACCGCGGACTTCCCGGCGGCCAGGGCGGCCCACAGCTCCTCGGGGGTGGGGCCCGCGCACGACTCGACGCCGATCCCGGTGACCAGGACGCGGTGGCGCACCGCCCGGGGCGTCACAGCGTCTCCGGCAGCGCGCCGCCCGCCGCGCCGCTTACCGCGCCGGCCCGGGCACCGCCCACCGCGCCGCCCAGCGCGTCGACCACGTCGCCGACGGTCTGCAGGTCGCCGATCCGGATACCGGTGTCCGCGAGCTCGACACCGAATTCCCGCTCCAGGACGACGAGCAGTTCCAGAGCTTCCATGGAATCGAGGCCGAGCACCGGACGGCCGGGTTCACCGGCGTAGAACAAGGCCGATTCCCGGGTGATGGAACCCGGGTTTTCGCCCAGGTCCGGGCGGATCTCGGAAATCGCCCGGACGACCACGGGCAGCACCTCGGTCATGATGAATTCCCTTCGTGATTCCGCTGGGTTCGTGGGGTGTTTTCAGGGACGGGGTGTTTCAGGGACGGATCGCGGAGAAATACACGCAGCGCCGCGTGATCGTGAAAGGCGTGCGCTCGTACTGCTGCTCCAGCGCCTCGGCGAGCAGGCCGGCGGCGGTGTCCCGCTCGATCCCGGGCAGTGCGGCGGCGGCGAACATCGGGGTCGAGCACAGGGCGGTGAGGAAGTCCCGGCCGAGGGTGAACTCGCGCTCGGTGCGCTCCACGCCGGTGAAGCCGGCCGCGGCGAGGGCGGCCTGGTAGTCCCCGGCGGTGCGCCGCAGCCCCGGCGGGCGGCCGGTGACGGCGGCGGTGCGGGCCGGTGTCAGGCCGCGGGCCCGGGCGGCGCGGCGGGCCGCGCCGACCAGCTCGGCGTACAGCGGAAGGTCGGCGGCGCTCTCCGCGCCCGCGTAGAAGGCCGAGTTGAACACGAGGCGCCCGCCGGCGGCCAGCACCCGCCCGATCGCGGTGAGCGCCTCGCCGAGGTCCGGGACGAGGTGGATGCAGTTGGCGAGCACGGCGGTGTCGAAGCCGCCGGCCGGGAACAGCCCGGCGACGGCGGCCGCGTCGCCCTCGACGAAGCGGGCCCGATGGCCCAGGCGGGTGCGCGCCGCGTCGAGCAGGGCCGGGTCGGGGTCGACGCCGGTCAGGGCGACGGCCGGGTCGCGCAGCAGCAGTTGCTCGCTCACCGCGCCGTCCCCGCAGCCGATGTCCAGGACGGCCTGCCCGGCGCCGACCGGGACGAGGTCGAGCAGCGCGCGGTTCAGCCCGGCGTACGCCGGGTCGCGGCGCAGGGCGGCGTAGTCGGTGGAAGGCCCGCTGTCCGTTCGTGTGCTCATCAATTGACTCCCCGTGAATTCGGCGTCCCTCGCGACGTGCTTCCCGCGTTCTTTCCGGAATTGTTTCCGGCACGTTTCCGGTGCGCTCCCGGCGTGCCGTGAAGCCCGGTGAACGGCGCCGACGCTAGCAATGGCCGCGGCCGTCGACAAGCGATTCCCGGCCGCCCGGCCGTCCCCGGGCCGCCCGGCCAGCGGAAATGTTTTCGTTTCATCCCCGCTTCATCGCCGCCGGATAGCTTCGGCGGCCCGCACGGAAAAGATCCCCGCATCCGGGCCCCGGAAGTCCGGGGGCTCTGCATTCGAGGCGCCGTCAGCACCGCGGGCGTCACAAGGAGAGCGTCAGTGGAATTCACAGAACTGGGCGACCGCACGACGCCCGCCGGCCGGCTGGTGTTCTGGACGCCGGCCGCCCCCGCCTCGGCCTGGGCCGACGACCCGCGGGCGCCCGCACTCGTCCACGAGCACCACGTCCGCGCGGCCGCCGCCCGCGGCGCGCGGCAGGTGGACCCGGCGTGGATCGGCGTGTCCTTCCGCGTCGGCCCCACCGGCCGCGAGCGCCTGGCCCACGCCCTCGCCGCCTGGCTGCGCGCCCACGAGCACCTGCGCAGCCACCTGCTGCCCACCCCCGGCGGCTGCGCGCGCCGCACGCTGCCCGCGGGCGCGGTCGGGCTGCGCCGCGAGGAGATCGGGGTGTTCGCCGACGGTGCGTCGGTGCGCCGGCAGATCGAGGCGTTCTTCGACCGCGTCGGCCCGCTGGCCTGGCCGCAGGTGCTCTTCGCGACGGTCGAGGACGTGGCAGCCGGGGACGTGACGGCCGGGGACGTGACAGCCGGGGACATGGCGGCCGGGGACGTGACGGCCCCGGGCGGGGTGACGGTGTTCGCGGGCGCCGACCACGGCGTCGCGGACGGCTTGACGCTCGCCATGGTCCCCGGTCAGATCCGCGACCTGCTGGCCGGCGGCGCCGGGCACCCGGCGGGCCCGACCTTCCTCGACTTCGGCGCCGCGGAGCCGGCCCTGGCCGAGCGGCTGCCCATGCGTCCCGAACACGTCGACCGCTGGCGGGCGTTGCTGCGCGGCGACGCCGGAGCGGCCCCCGCCTTCCCGCTGCCGCTGGGCGCCGGCGACGCCCCGCACGCGCAGCGCAGCACCGGGCGCTGGCTGCTCGACGCGCCGACGGCCGCCCGCTTCGCCGCCGCCTGCCGCGCGGGCGGCGGCACCACGTCCGCGGGGCTGCTGTCCTGCCTCGCCCTCGCCGCGGCGAGGGTCGCGGGCACCCGGCAGCTGTCCGCGGTGGCGCTCGCCAACACCCGCCCCGACCCGTGGCGGGCGGCGCCGGGCTGGTTCGTGGGCCTGCAGCCGGTCCGCATCCCCACCGCCCCGGGGGCGACCTTCGCGGACACGCTCGGGCACGCCGCCGCCGAACTGCGCCGCCACCGCCCGGGCCCGGGCAGCTCGCTCGCGCACGTGCGCCGGATGCTGGGCCGGGACGTCCGCCTCCGGTTCGTCGTCTCGTACCTCGACGTGCGCCGGGTCGACGGCACCCCGCCCGAGCAGGAGGACCGGATGCTGCGCAGCCGCGTCCACAGCCCCGGAGAGGTGCACGTATGGCTGACCAGGAGCGAGCGGGGCGTGCACCTGACGACGCGCTTTCCCGACACGGCCGTGGCGCGCACGAACGTCGCCCGCTTCGAGCGGGCCGTCGCACGGATCGCCGCCCGGACGGCCCTCGCCTCCCCCACCGCGACCGCCCCTGCCGCCGTCCCCGTCCTCGTCCCCGCTCCCGCCCACTGCCCGGAGGAGATGCTGCCGTGCGGATGACCCAGATCCTCGACTGGCGGCCCGCGCCCGGGGAGGTGGTCGAGTTCCTCCCGGTCGCCGACCGCGCCCCCGAGCCGCACGACGTACCGCCCTCCGGCTTCCAGCGCGCCCACCTCGGGATGGCCGCCGCCCGCCGCGCCACCGGGCAGCGGCAGTCGCCCTGGGTGGCCCTGGCCTTCGACCTGCCCGGCCGGGCCGACCCCGAGGCGCTCGCCGGCGCCTGGCAGGAAATCGTGCGCCGGCACGAGGCCTACCGCGCCTGGTACGAGCCGCGCGGCGACGGCCTGGCGGGCTTCCGCCTGCCGCCGCAGGCCCTCACCGTGCGCCCGGTGCGCGTCGGCGCCTTCGCCACCGCCGCGGACCTGCGCGACCACCTGCACCGCAGGATCGACGAGCACACCGCGCCCGGCCGCCCCGGCCCGGGCCTGCTCGCCGGCGTCGTCCTGCGGGGGACCAGGTCCACCGTCTACGCCGCGATCGACCACGCCTACACCGACGGCCACTCCATGGCCCTGCTCTTCGACGAGCTGCGCACCCACTACGCCGCCCGCGCCACCGCGGCCACCACCGGACCCACCCCGGCGGCCGCGGCCACCACCGGACCCACCCCGGCCACCATGCCGGCCGGCCCGGACGAGGCCGTCGGCTACCTGGAGTACAACCGCCGCGAGCACGAACGCTCCCTCGCCCTGACCCCCGACGCCCCCGAACTCGCCCTCTGGTCCGCCTTCCTGGCCGCCGGCGACGACGGATCCGCCACCGCCTCCGGCGGCTTCCGGGCCCTGTCCGGCGTCCCCGTCGACCTGGGCACCGACGGCCACGCGCTCGTGCCCGGCGTCCGCCTGCACTACCCGGTGCTCACCGGCGCCCAGGCCGAGGCGTTCCGGGCCTTCTGCGCCCGCCACGGCGGCGGGTTCGCCGCCGGCGCCTTCGCCGCGCTCGCGCTCGCGCAGCGGGAGTTCACCGGCAACGAGGTCTACCGCGTGCTGACGGCCGTGTCGACCAGGGCCTACCCGCGGCTGCTGCCCGTGCACGGCTGGCTGGTGAACTTCGGCCCGCTGCTCTTCCGGCTGCCCGCCGCGCCGGACCTCGCCGCGGCGGTCCCCGCCGCCCAGCAGGGCTTCCAGCGCGCCCGCGCCGCCGGCGACGTGCCGCTGCACCGGGCGCTGGACCTGCTCCCCGGTACGGCGCTGCCCGTCATCCCGCCGATGGTCTCCTACCTGGACGGCCGCGCCGCGCCCGGCTCCCGCGACTTCCTGCGCACCGACGCCACACTGCTGACCGGCCCGGACGGCGCGGCGGGCGTCTCGATGTGGTTCAACTGGTTCCGCGACCGGGCCGACCTCGTGGTCACCGTGCCGGACACCCCGCAGGCCGTCCAGGGCGTGCCGAAGTACCTCGACCGCGTCCGGGAGATCATCCTCACCGCCGCCACCCGCCCGGCCCCCTGACACGCCCGGCGGGTCGGCCCGGGCATCCCGTGCCGGCCCGCCCCACTTCGTCACGCACGGTGGCGACGGAAGCCCCCTCCTGGGGCGACCGTCGCCACCGCGACCACGGACCGTCATTCCTCTCACCGTTTCGAGTGATTCCGGGCCTGCGCTGTATCCACGGGTGATTAAGATCCACTTTCCGTGACCGAAAGTCAGAACACCCGCACGGCCCGGGAGAAGGCCGACGTCGTCGTCCTCGGCGCCGGACCCGCCGGGCTCACCCTCGCCAACCTCCTCCACGCCCGCGGCATCGACTGCGTCGTCCTGGAACGCGCCGACCGCGCCCACGTCGAGACCCGCGCCCGCGCCGGCTTCCTCGCCGCCAACACCGTGCGCACCCTCGACCGCCACGGCCTCGCCGACGGCCTGCACCGGCGCGGACAGCCCCACGGCACCTGCGAGTTCCGCACCGACGGCGGCAGCTTCCGCCTCGACTACGCCGGCCTCGGCCGCCGCGAGGCCCACACCGTCTACCCCCAGCAGGACCTGGTCACCGACCTGCTCGCGCACTACCTGGCCGCCGGCGGACGCATCCGCTTCACCACCGAGGCCCTCACCGTCCACGACGCCCACGGCCCCCGCCCCACCGTCGCCGCCCGCGACACCGGCGCCGGCACCGACGGTGAGACCGTCCACTGGCAGGCCCGCTACGTCGCCGGCTGCGACGGCCGCCACGGCGCCGCCCGCCGCTCACTGCCCCCCGGCACCCCCCGCCACCACCGCGACCACGGCATCTCCTGGCTCGGCCTGCTCGCCCAGGCCCCGCCCAGCCTCGACGCCGTCGGCTACGCCGTCCACCGCCGCGGCTTCGCCGGCCACATGGCCCGCACCCCCGACGTCACCCGCTACTACCTCCAGTGCGAACGCGGCACCGACCCCCACGCCTGGTCCGACGAACGCGTCTGGGACGAACTCGACACCCGCATGCGCAGCGCCGACCACCACCCCCTGCACCGCGGCCCGATCATCCAGCGCACCGTCATCGACCTCGAATCCGACGTCATCCAACCGCTGCGCCACGGCTCGCTCCTGCTGGCCGGCGACGCCGCCAGCCTGCCAGCCCCCGCCGCCGCCAAGGGCGCCAACCTCGCCGTCCTGGAAGCCGAACTCCTCGCCGACGCCCTCACCGACACCCTCGCCCACGGCGACACCGGCGCCCTCGACCGCTACTCGCGGACCAGCCTGACCCACATATGGCGCGCCCAGGAGTTCTCGCACTGGATGATCCAGCTCCTGCACGCCCCGCCCGGACCGGACGGCGAATCGTTCTTCCACGAATCTATGCGGCGCTCACGCCTCGACTCGCTGCGCACCTCCCGGGCCTTCCAGGACTGGTTCGCCGAGAGCTACGTCGGCATCTGAGCCCACCACGGCCGCACCACGGCCGCACCACCCGCACGACCACGTCCGCACGACCACGCCCGCACCCGCACGACCACGTCCGCACGACCACACCCTCACGAGCACCGAACCAAGGACGCCCACTCGATGACGACGACGCCCCCGGACGATGCGACCCGCCTGCACGCGACCGCCGACTTCGTCCGCCAGCAGGACACCGCCGACCTCCTCCCGCTCCTGCTGCCCGGCCTCGACGGCCCGGAACTGCGCGCACTGGCCGACCACTGCCACTTCGCCCACGCCGCCCTGCTCCTCCTGCCGCCCGACGAGGCCACGCTGCGCGCCCAGCTCGCCGCCTGCGCCCTGGACCCCGACACCCCGCAGCACCCCAGCGTCGTCGTCCGCGACCGCCTCGCCCACCGCCACGGCCTCGACCCCGCCGCCCTCGACGTGCGCATCCTGCGCCCGCCCGTCACCGGCCCCGGCGAGGAGCCCCGCCTCGTCGAGGTCTTCGCCCTCACCGTGCCGCCCGGCTCCGCCCTCGCCGAACTCGCCGCCCACGAACGCGCCCACGAGCACGAGACCCACCTCGCCTTCGAGGTCACCCGCCCCGACCCGCTCGTCCTGCGCGGCCTGTGCGACCTCCTCGCCCGCCACGGCGCGGCCCCCGACGGCGGCGGCTACAACCCCCACGAGGACGGCACCGTCCTCTACTTCACCGCCCCCGCCGACGCCAAGACCGGCTACCGGCGCATCGAGCTCTACGTCCCCGGCGACCACCGCCCCGCCCTCGCCGCCCACCTCCACGACTCCCGCGCCCACCAGCCCGCCGAAACGCTCCTGCGCCTGATGACCGGCGCGTGGACGACCCAGGCCCTCGCCGTCAGCGCCGAACTGAAACTCCCCGACGCCCTCGACACCACCGCCGCCACCGCCACCGCCACCCTCGCCCGCCGGATCGGCGCCCACCCGCAGAGCCTCACCACCCTCCTGCGCTACCTCGCCATGCTCGGCGCCGTCACCGAGACCCCCGACGGCTTCCGCCTCACCGAACTCGGCGCCCTGCTGCGCACCGACACCCCGGGCTCGATGCGCCCGCTGGCCCTGATGTACGGCGGGCCGTTCTACGAGTCCTTCGGCCGCCTCGCCCACACGGTGCGCACCGGGCAGACCGCCTTCGACCACCTCTTCGGCGAGAACCACTTCGACCACTTCGCCCGCGACCCCGAACTCGCCGAGCTCTTCGACCGCTCCATGGCGGCCAGTTCGCGCATGTTCGAGCCGGTCCCGGCCCACCCCGCCCTCGCGGCCGCCGCCCAGGCGCCCGCCCCCGCGACCGTCGTCGACGTCGCCGGCGGCAACGGCGAACTCCTCGGCCGCATCCTGGCCGCCCACCCCCGCCTGCACGGCGTCCTGCTGGAACGCCCGCACGCCGTCGAGGCCGCCCGCGGCCTGCTCGACGCGGCCGGCACCGGCGGGCGCGTCGACTACCGGGCGGGCGACTTCGCCGACGTCCCGGCCGGCGGGGACGTCTACGTCCTGTCCCGCGTGCTGCACGACTGGGACGACGAGCGCTGCCGCGAGATCCTGCGCCACTGCGCCCGCGCGATGCCCGCCCACGCCGACCTGCTGATCATCGAACGCGTCCTGCCCGCCGACGGATCACCGTCCCTGGCGACCGCCTGGGACCTCCACATGATGTGCAACGTCGGCGGCCGCGAACGCCGCGCCGACCACTACGCCCACCTCCTGGCCGACGCCGGCCTCCACCTCGTCGGCCAGAGCCCCCTGCCGCTGGGCGCCACCGTCCTGCACGCCAGCAAGGCCGTGATCCCCGCCCCCGCCCACGGGTCCGCCCCCGACCCGGTCGCCACCACCGGCCGCTGACGACGAACGCCGGCGGCGTCCTCCCACGGGCGGACGCAGCCCGCGCGCGCGTGACCCGGCGTCACCGCAGGCCGGCGAACACGGCGTACTAGGGCATCGG
>NZ_JBHYWI010000062.1:0-33123 GCF_042751525.1 Kitasatospora sp. NPDC059408 | reverse complement strand
CGGTCCGGCGAGCAGGACCTGTCGCGGGGGGGGGGGGCCCCCCGCCCCCGGGGGGCCCCCCCCCGCGGGCGCCCCCCGCCGGCGCGGGCGTGACCCGGCGTCAGCGCAGGCCGGCGAACAGGTCGTCCTCGGGCAGCGGCGCGTTCGTGGTGTCCCGCACGCGCACGAAGGTCTCCAGGCCCATCAGGTCGGTGAAGCGCTCCTGGCCCATGCGCAGGAAGAAGATGTTCTCGCCCTGGCTCGCGTGCGCCCGCAGCGCGTCGAACTTCCGCCCGCCGAACTCGGTGGTGTCCACCCAGGTGGTGACGGCCTCGTCGGGCAGGCCGATCTCCGGCATCTGCTCGGCCTCGCTCCCCTCCCCGGAGCGCTCCGGCTGCGGCTCGTCCTCGGCGAACTCCCGCATGGCCTCGCCGAAGCGCCGCATCGTCGAGTGCGGCACGGTGGTCCAGTACACCTTGGGCCTCAGCCCGCTGCGCTCCAGCGCGGCCATGGTGATGCGGTGGGCCTGGATGTGGTCGGGGTGGCCGTAGAAGCCGTTCTCGTCGTAGGTGACGACGACGTCGGGCCGGTAGTGCAGCATCAGGTCGGCCAGGCGGGCGGCGCCTTCGGCGACGGGGGTGCCCCAGAACGAGCCGGGGGCGTCGTTGGCCGCCCAGCCCATCATCCCGGAGTCGCCGTAGTCGAGCGTCTCCAGGTGGCCCACCCCGAGGACCTGACAGCTGGCCTCCAGCTCCTTGCGGCGCAGCGCGGCGACGGCGGCGGGGTCGTGTCCGGGCTCGCCCGGCTTGACGCCGCCGGGGCCGTCGCCGCAGGCGCCGTCGGTGCAGGTGACGAGCACGGTGCGGATGCCCTCGGCGGCGTAGCGGGCGAGGACGCCGCCCGTTCCGGTCGCCTCGTCGTCCGGGTGGGCGTGCACTGCCATCAGGGTCAGCGGCCGGTCAGCCATGGGTCCGTCCTCGGTCGGTCGAGTGATCAGTGCCCAGTCTGCGTCAGGACGGTGCCGGAGGTCACATCACTTCTGCCCGTTCCCGCGCGGTCCGCCGGCCGCCCGTTCTTCCGTGAACGGGCGGCCGGGCCCGTCAGGCGCGGTGGTACTGCACCGGCGAGTGGACCTGCCCGCCGAGCGCGGCGGCGGCGTGGCGCGCCCAGGAGGGGTTGCGCAGCAGCTCGCGGCCGATCAGGACGGCGTCGGCCCGGCCGGCGGCGAGGATGTCCCGGGCCTGGGCGGGCTCGGTGATCAGGCCGACGGCCGCCACCGGCATGCCGGCCCCGCTGCGGATCGCCTCGGCGAAGGGCACCTGGAAGCCGGGGGCGGCGTCGATCTTCGCGTCGGGGACGAGGCCGCCGGTGGAGACGTCCAGCAGGTCCACGCCGCGGGCCTGGAGCTCCTTGGCCAGGCGCACGCTCTCCTCCAGCGTCCAGCCCTCGCGCCCGTCCTCGGGGTTCTCGGCGATCCAGTCGGTGGCCGAGACGCGGAACAGCAGCGGCAGTTCCCCGGGCCACACGGCGCGCACGGCGTCGACGACCTCCAGGGCGAAGCGGGTGCGGCCCTCGAAGGAGCCGCCGTACTCGTCGGTGCGGCGGTTGCTGGCGGGGGAGAGGAACTGGTGGATCAGGTAGCCGTGGGCGCCGTGGAGTTCGACGGCCTGGAAGCCGGCCTCCAGGGCGCGCCGGGCGGCGTCCGCGAACTGCCCCACGATCTCGCGGATCTGCTCGCGCGTCAGCTCGTCCGGCGTGGTGTGGTCGGGGGAGAAGGCGACGGCGCTGGGGCCCACCGGGGTCCAGCCGTGGGTCTCGTGCGGGGCGAGCGCGCGCCCGCGCTCGACCCAGGGGCGCTCGGTGGAGGCCTTGCGCCCGGCGTGGCCGAGCTGGATGGCGGCGACGCTGCCCTGGTCCTTCAGGAAGGCGGTGATCCGCCGCAGCGCCTCGGTCTGGGTGTCGTTCCACAGCCCGAGGTCGTAGGGGCTGATGCGGCCCTCGGGGGAGACGGCGGTGGCCTCCACGATGATCAGGCCGGTGCCGCCGGCCGCCCGCGCCGCGAGGTGGGTGAAGTGCCAGTCCGTCGCCACCCCGGCCGCCCCGCCGTCGGGTGCGGCGCTGTACTGGCACATCGGCGGCATCCAGACGCGGTTGGGGACGGTCAGTTCCCGCAGCGTGTAGGGGGTGAAGAGGGTCGTGCTCATGGAGGCTCCCCGGCGGCATTGATTGCAGGTGCACTATCTGCTGCAACAATAGTTGCGGACGCTTGCCATTGCAAGGGCGGGCTTTCCCTGGGCAACGAGGTCCCGAGCTGACGATCCGTCATATCCCGTTTTCCGGTGGCCACCCCGTAGTCGCGCGGCTAGGGTGGGCGACGATCCGTCGGGCTCCTGGCGGGCCGAGCAGGGGGCGGGATGCGGATGGCGGCCACTGCCGGCATGAGGTCACGGGCGCACCGCTTCGGCGGCAGGCCCGCCGCGCCGCCCACCACCCCGGGCCGGCTGCGCCGGACCGTGGTCGCGCTGGTCCTGTGCACGGCGGCGCTGTGGGGGACGCTGCAGACGGCGCTCTCCGGCGCGCACACGACGGTGTCCGCCGCCGAGGCCCACGCCGATCCGGCCCTCGTCGACACCGCGCAGCTGTCGTACCTGCTCGCCGACGCGGACCGGGTCGCGGCCGGGAGCTTCGCCTCGGGGACGGTGCGCCTGAGCGGACCGGGACAGCGCTACCAGGACGACCTGAAGTCCGCCCACCAGGCGCTCGCCCGGGCCGCCGAGCACGACGCGACCGGCCCGGCCGGCAGCGGGCGCCTGCAGGCCGTCGAGGGACTGCTCGTCGAGTACACCGGCCTGATCGAGCAGGCGCACGCCACCGAGAGCCAAGGCGCCCTCGGCACCGCCTACTTGAGCTACGCCACGAACCTGATGCACAAACCCGGCGACGGAGTCCTCGCCCAGGTCCGGCAACTGCGGGCCGCCGAGCAGCAGGAACTGGACCGGCAGCGGCAGAGCGGATGGCTCGCCCCGGCCGTGCTGCCCGGCGTGCTCGCCCCCGCGCTGCTCGCCCTGGTCCTGCTGGTCGCCACCCAGCGCTTCCTGAGCCGCCACTTCAACCGGCGGCTCAACCCGTGCCTGCTCACCGCGTCCCTCCTGCTGCTCGCGCTGGCCGGCTGGACGGCGGCGGCGACCCTGCACACCGACCGGGCCTTCGCCACCGCCGCCGACGAGGCGCTGCCCCGGCTGACCGCCGCCTGGCAGGCCCGCGCACTCGCCGCCGACGCGGCGGGCGGCGACGCGCTGGCGGTGGTCCAGGCCGTCCCCGGACAGGACCTCTCCGACGACTTCGCCACCTACACCGGCCAGTTGGCGGACCGTCCGGTCACGCCGGGAGAGGTCGCGGCGGCCGAGAGCGAGCCGCCCGCGTTCCACGGCATCCTCGCCGACCTGATCGACGCCGACCTCCGCCCCGACTCCTCCCCAGCGAAACGGGACGCCGCCGTGCACACCCTCCAGGACTTCCGGCAGTTCACCGCGGCCGACGCCGAGCTGCGCCGGCAGGCCGCCACCCGCGGCCCCGCCGCGGCGGCCGCCGACCCCGCCGTGACGGCCACCGCCGTCGGCCCCGGCCCCGCCCAACTGGGCGGCGCCGGCGCGGCGTTCGACGCCGACCTGGCCCGGCTCGCGGAGCCGGACCGGCAACGGCTGGCCGACGCCGAGTCGGCGGCCCGCTCCGACCTGGGCCTGGGCCGCGCGCTCCCGGTGCTGTGCGCCGCCATCGCGCTGCTCTGCCTGGGCGGCCTGTGGCCGCGGATCGACGAGTACCGGGCCGCGCGATGACCGCGGCGGGCCGCTGGGCCCGGGCCGCCCTCGCCCTGCTGCTGGTCGCCCTCGCCGGCCCCATCGCCTGCAGCGGCGGCCGGTCGGGACCGGTGGTCCACGTGCTCGGCACCTGGACCGGCAGCGAGCGGGACTCGTTCCTGGCCATGGTCGCGCCGTTCGAGCAGCGGACCGGGATCAAGGTGGACTACCAGGGCTCCCGGGACTCCGACACCGTGCTGGCCGACCGGGTCGGCAACGGGACACCGCCCGACCTCGCCGTCCTCTCCAGTCCCGGAAAGCTGGTGCAGTACGCCCGGGCCGGCCGCCTGGCCCCGCTCGACGGCGCGCTCGACCTGCCGGGCATGGCCGCGCAGTACGGAGAGAGCTGGGTGCGGCTGGGCGCCGTGGACGGCAAGCAGTACGCCGTGTTCGTCAAGGCCACGGTGAAGAGCCTCATCTGGTACTCGCCCAAGGCCCTTGCCACACACGGCTGGACACCACCCGGCAGCTGGGACCAGCTGAACACCCTGGACCGGCAGATCGCCGGGTCGGGCGTCCCCCCGTGGTGCGTCGGCCTGGAGTCGAGCTCCGCCTCCGGCTGGCCGGGCACCGACTGGCTGGAGGACATCGTCCTCGCCCAGTCCGGACCGGACGTCTACGACCAGTGGGCGAGCGGCGCGCTCGCCTGGAACTCCCCGGCGATCAAACGGGCCTGGCAGACCTGGGGAGACGTGGTCGCCGCCAAGGGCATGGTCCGCGGTGACGCCCGCGGCATGCTGCTCACCGGCTTCGCCGGCTCGGGCGGCTCGCTGTTCGGCCCGCAGCCGGGCTGCTACTTCGAGCACGCGGCGTCCTTCATCACGGACTACTACCGGCAGGACGACCCGCGGCTCAAGGCCGGCGAGGACTACGACTTCGCCCGGTTCCCGGCCATCGACGAGGGGTTCAAGGGCACCGAGGAGGTGGCGGGCGACCTGCTCGGCATGTTCCACGCCACCCCGGCCGCCCAGCAGCTCGCCGCCTACCTCACGACACCCGAGGCGCAGCGGATCTGGGTGGCCCGCGGCGGCGCGCTGAGCCCCAACCGCCAGGTGCCCGCCACCGTCTACCCGGACGCCCTGTCCCGCCGCCTGGGCCAACTGCTGGTCGACGCCCGGGCGGTACGGTTCGACGCTTCCGACCTGATGCCGGACGCGATGCAGAGCGCGTTCTACCGGGCCGTGCTCGCCTACGCCAACGACCCCTCGCAGCTGGACGCCCTGCTCGCGGACCTGGACCGGGTCCGGGCCGCCGTCCACGCCTGACCGGTGCTCGCCGACCCACCGTCGAGCGACCCACGGCCGACCGGGCCGGCGCCCGGTTGCTCCGCCCGGGCGGCAGGCGCCAACACGGCGCGCCCGCGACCGGCACCGGCCGCCGGCGGCGCCTACAGTCCTTGCGTGAGCGACGACCCCACCCGCACCAAGGCCGCGAAGGAACTGGACCTCCCGGAGGGCTGGGTCTCGGGATTCGCCATGGCGGCGCTCGCACTGATCATCGGGTTCCTGAGCTACGAACTCTCCCAGGACACCACGCCCAACCTGGGCCAGCTCGGACTGTCGGGGATCGTGAGCCTCATCATCGGCACCCTGGCGAACCCGCAGGGCAAGGGGCAGCGGTTCTGCTGGTGGGCGCTGCTGGGCTGCACCTTCCTCGGCGCCGTCACCGGCGCGCTGATGACCGGGCTCACGGACCGGTCCGCGGCCGCCCCGGCACTGTCGATCTTCGCAGCGGCGTTCTTCGGCCTGCTGGTGGACGGGGAGAAGCTGTCGGTGGGCACCCCCGGGAAGTGAACCGGGCGGGCGCCGGCCGCCGGCACCCGCCCGGTCTGTTCCCGGAGGCGTTCTCAGCCCGCGCGCGTGCAGAGGTAGAGCTGCCGGCCGCCGGAGTCGTCGCCCGCCGCCCGCCCGCCGCCGTACTCGGAGGCCGGCACGGCGGTGCAGGCGGTCCGCACCCAGGACTGGATCTCCGCGGCCGTCGTCGGCCCCGCCGCCTCGCCGCCGCCACCGGGCCGGCCGGCCCCGCCGACCAGGACGTACCTCAACGCGCCGTCCCCGACCAGCTGCTGGAACTCCGCCAGGGTCGGTGACGGCGCCGAACCGCTGAAGCCGCCCATCGGCAGGACCTCCTCGCCCGTCGCCAGGATGAACGGCGAGGCGGCGCTCCAGCTGGAGGCGGCGAACAGGTAGCGGGCACCGCCCCGGTGGGCCCGCAGGTAGTCGAACAGGGCCTGCTCCGGCGCCGTCAGGTGCTCCGAGGAACCGCCGAACCCGCCCCCGCCGAACCCCGCGCGCTGCACGCGCCCGGCCTCCGCCCCCGCGAGCGAGTGCCGCCCACCGGTGCCGTGCCCGCCCCCGGAAGGACCGACGGTGCCCATGCCCGAGTCGCCGTACGCCGAGCCCAGCACCGAGGACGCCCACGCACCCGGCGCCACCAGCATCGCCGCCACACCCGCCACCAGGCCCGCCAGCGCGACCCGCCGCCCGGTGAAACGGCTGAACCTGACCGCCGCGAGCAGCGCCAGCGCCGCCACCCCCAGGACCACCACGACCGGCGCCAGCCACGGCAGGAACGACGGGAACTCCCGGGCCAGGAAGACCGACCAGAGAGCGGTCCCGGCGACCGCGCCCGGAAACGCCCACGCCCGCGCGCCCCCGCGGTGGAAGCCCTGCCACAGCAGCACGACCCCCGCACCGCACAGCGCCGCCAGCGGGGCCGCGATCACCCCCATGTAGTAGGAGTGGCCGCCGACGCTGCCCGCACTGAAGACCAGGAAGAACACACCGAGCCAGGCACCCCACAGGACGTAGCCCGCCCGCAGCACGTCGGTGCGCGGCTCGCGCCGCCGCCAGGCCAGCCCGCACAACAGGGCGACCACGGCGACCGGGTAGAGCCAGCCGGTCTGCGGGGCGAACTGCGAGCCGAACATCTTCGTCCAGCCGCCGTCGTCCGCACCGCCGCCGCCCTGGCCCCGCGGAGCGACCTGCGCCCGGGCCCCCTGCTCGCCGCCCGCAGCACCGCCCCCGGCGACGTGGCCCCCGCCGCCACCACCGCCTCCGCCGTTCCCGCCACGGACCGCCTGCACGCTGCCCGTCTGCGCCGCGCTCATCCCCAGCGACGAGAACCGGTTCAGGAAGTTGTAGCCGACCACCATGCTGAACGCCGAGTTGTCCGTCGTACCGTCCACGAACGGACGGTCCCGCGCCGGCGTCGCCGTGACCGCCAGCATCCAGGACGCCGAGACCACGACCGTCACCAGCCCGGCCAGCGCCACGTGCCCGATCCGCCGCCGCAGCGCAGCCGGCGCCGCCAGCAGGTACACCGCCGCCAGCGCCGGCAGCACCGCCCACGCCTCCAGCATCTTCGTCTGGAACGCCAGCCCCACCCACACCCCGGCCAGCAGCAGCGGGCGCAGCCGCGCCGCGTGCGCCGCCCGCTGCGCCGCGTCGGCCGCGAGCAGGAGCAGCAGCGTGAACGCGGCGTCCTCGACCGCCGTGCGGAACAGCCCCGCGGCCACCGGCGTCAGCGTGAACGCCGCCGCCGCGAGCAGCCCCGCACCGGCCCCGGCCCACCGCCGCACCACCCGGTACAGCACCAGGACGGACAGCACCCCCTCCACCACCTGCGGCAGGGTCAGCGCCCACGGGTGGAACCCGAACACCCGCGCCGACAGCGCCTGCGGCCACAGGAACCCCGGCAGCTTGTCCAGCGTGATCGTGCCCGCTGGGTCGAACGACCCGAACACGAACGCCTTCCAGCTCTCCGTCATGCTGCGCACGGCGTCGGCGTAGAAGCCGTGGAACTGGCTGTGGCCGATGTTCCACGCGTACAGCACGGCGGCGACGGCCGCGATCCCCAGCAGCGCGGGCCGGGCGTAGCCGGGCTGGTCGTCGGGGGACTTCCACGGGGCCCTGCGGCCACGCGACGGGGGAGCCGGGGCCTGGCCGGGGGCGGTGAGGACGTTGAGAGCCATGATCCGCACCTTCGGGTGCGTCCATGAGAGATCCCTTGGAAAGCGCCCCGGTTTGGTCATTTTTATACCTGCGGCACGCCGATCGGCCCACTCCGCCCCCGACCTGTGAACGATCGGTGTGCCCCTGCCGGGCCGGCCCCGTCAGCCCTGCGGCGTCCGTTCGGCGCCGGCGAGGAGCGTGCGGACGGTGGCGGCCATGGTGTGCCGCGCCTCCTCCGGGCTCTGGCCGCAGCTGCGCCAGTGGTGCCAGGCGCTCCACGTGGTCACCGCGTCCAGGCCGTCGAGCAGCTCGCTCCGGGCGGGTTCGGGGAGCGGGTCGAGCTCCGCGGCGAAGACCTGGGCGAGCCGCAGGCGGGCGAAGTCCATCATCTGCCGCACCGCCTCCTGGATCCGCGGGGACGGGTTCTCCAGCCGCATGACGGCGAGTCTGGTCGGGGTGACGCCCTCCAGGATGCGGGCGCGCTGCTCGGTGAGGGCCGTGACCCGCAGCTCCCGCGGCCCCTCGGTGGGAAGCGGCCCGATCCGGGCCGCGAGCTGCTCCAGGCGCCGGTTGACGGCCACCTCGGCGAGCTCGGCCATGTCGGCGAAGTGGTGGAACACCAGCCGGCGGGAGACGCCCGCCCGTTCGGCCACCTTGTCGGCGGGGAAGTGCGACTGGTTCTCGTCGAGCAGCGACAGCACCGCGTCGGCGATCTTCTCGCGGGTCTGCCGCCCGCGTTCCGTGCGCCCGTCGGCGGCGGGCGCGGCCGGCGCGGCGGTCTCGGACCGTTTCACGTGGGCTCCTCCGCACTCTCGTTGACATTCTTGCACCGCGAGTGCAAGTGTACGCGTTGCACGGGGAGTGCAATAAGTTTCCGGTGGGGGCGGCGCGCCCTTCCGCCGCGTACGAAAGGCCGTTCGCCGCAGATGTTCACCACGGTGGGGCGCTGGTGCGCCCGCAGACCCAAGCGCGTCGTCGCGGCCTGGCTCCTGCTGCTGGCCGCCGCGCTCACCGCCGTCGGGCTGCTCGGGCGGGTCACCAGCGAGGACGTCTCCATCCCCGGCAGCGACAGCCAGGCCGTGCTCGACACGGCCACCCGCGCCTTCCCCGCCCCGCCCTCCGGCAAGCAGCCGGTCCTGCTGCACACCCCCGCCGGCGCCGCCCCGCTCACCGACCCCGGCACCGCCGCCGCCGTCCGCAGCGCCGCCACCGCCATCGCCGCGGTGCCGCACGTCGTCGCCGTCACCACCCCCTACGACCCGGCCGGCGCCGCGGCGACGAGCGCCGACGGCCACACCGCCTACCTCTCCGTCGAACTCGACGTCTCCGGACGGGAGGTGACGCCCGCGACGACCGACGCCGTGCTCGCCGCGGCCGCACCGGCCACCTCCGCCGGCATCGAGGTGACCCCCGGCGGCCGGCTCGCCGCGGCGGTCGACCGGGGGAGCACCGGGCACAGCGAGGCCATCGGCCTCGGCACCGCCCTGGTGATCCTCGCCCTCACCCTCGGCAGCCTCCTCGCCGCCGGCCTGCCGCTGCTCGCCGGGGTGGTCGGCCTCGGCATCGCGCTGCCCGTCCTCGGCCTGGTCGGCCACCTGATGGACGTCCCCCAGGCCGGCGAGACCATCGCCGCGATGATCGGCCTGGGCGTCGGCATCGACTACACCCTCTTCGGGCTCACCCGCTTCCGGGAGCTGCGCGCCGCCGGGGCGGGCGTCGAGGACGCGGCCGTGCGCACCACCGCCGGCTCCGGCAAGTCCGTCGCCTTCGCCGGCAGCGCCGTCGTCGCGGCACTGGCCGGCCTGGCCCTGGGCGGACTGCCGCTGCTGTACGCCCTGGCCCTCGCGCCCGCGATCGCCGTGGTGGTGGCGCTGGGCGTCAACCTCACCCTCCTGCCCGCGGTCCTCGTCCTGCTCGGCACGCGCCTGACACCCCGTCCGGCCGCCCCTGCCCCCGCCTCGGGCGGGCGCCCGCGCGGCTGGGGCCGGATCGCCGCCCTGGTCGCGGCCAGGCCGTGGCCCCTGCTGCTGGCCGGCCTCGCCCTGCTCGGCGCCCTCGCCGCCCCGGCGGCGCACCTGCACCTCGGCCAGCTGGACGCCGGCGCCAAGGCCCGGGGCACCATGAGCCGCACCGCCTACGACCGCATGGCCCAGGCCTTCGGCCCGGGCGCCAACGGCGTGCTCCAGGTCGTCGACGTCCTGCCCGCGCCGGTGCGGGCGGGCGCGGGGAGCACCGACCCGCGCCTGACGGCCGTCACCACCGCCCTGCGCGGTGCCGAGGGCGTCGCCGCCGTCGGCCCGCCCGCCCTCGCCGCCGACGGCCGCACCGCCCGCTGGCAGGTCACCCCGGCCACCGCCCCCTCCGACCCGGCCACCACCGCACTCGTCCACCGCCTGCGCTCGGACGTCCTGCCCGCCGCCACCGCCGGCAGCGGCCAGGTGCCGCACGTCGGCGGCGCCCCGGCGGCCCAGGCCGACCTCAACGCGCGCATCGCGCAGCGGATGCCGCTCGTCGTCGGCTTCGTCCTGACCGTCGCCGGCCTCCTCCTGCTCCTCGCCTTCCGCTCGCCCGTCGTCGCCGTCAAGGCCGCCGTCATGAACCTGGTGTCGGTCGCCGCCGCCTACGGCGTGCTCACCGCGGTCTTCCAGCACGGCTCGGGCGCCCGGCTGATCGGCCTGGAGGGCGCCGTCCCGATCCCCGGCTACGTGCCCCTGCTGATGTTCGCCGTGCTCTTCGGCCTGTCGATGGACTACGAGGTCTTCCTGCTCAGCGCCGTGCGCGAGGGCTACCTGCGGGAGCGGGACAACCGCCGCGCCGTGGTGGCCGGCCTCGCCGCGACCGGGCGGATCATCAGCTCCGCCGCCCTCATCATGGTCGCGGTCTTCCTGAGCTACCTGCTGTCCGACGACCCCGTCGTCAAGATGTTCGGCGTCGGCCTGGCGAGCGCCGTCGCCCTGGACGCGACCGTCGTCCGCGGCCTGCTGGTGCCCGCCACCATGGTCCTGCTCGGCGACGGCAACTGGTGGCTGCCCCGATGGCTCGACCGCCTGCTGCCGCACGTCGACATCGAGGGCGACGGCCACGCCGGGCACCCGGCCGCCGATGCCGACCCCGCCCCGCCCAACTCATTGGCCAGTAGCCATTCCTGATGTGTCATCACATCCGCGGGCTCAGTCCTCGTCGAACGGTTCGTCGCTCCACCGGAACCAGGCGCGGCCGTCCTCGATGTGCAACAGGAACTCGGCGACCGGGCCCGACGGGGCCACGAGCGACAGGGCCCGCGCGATCCGGTCGTAGACGTCGTCGAAGCGCTCGATCCCGTCCGCCTCCAGGAGGGCCAGCGACTCGTCGAACCACGGCTTCACCGCGGCGAACGCCGGCGTGGGGACGAAGCGCCCCTCCAGCCACGGGAAGTCGGACCCGTCGACCAGGATCTCGCCGAGCAGTTCCTCCTGCCGCACCAGCCGCCAGACCCCGTCCCCGAAACCCATCCCGCCGGCCCTCCGTCCCGCCGCCCACTGCCGTCGCGGCAGCCTCCCACACGGCACGGACACCGCCCGGCGCCAGCGCGCGACAGGGCCCGGGTCCGGGCGGCCGAGGGGGAGACGGCCGTCCGGACCCGGGAGCTTGGGGCGGCGCGCCCGGTGGGGCGCCACCACACGCGGTGGACCGCGTCGCGGGCCCGGCCGAGGCGGAGCTCCTCCCTCCGGCACCGGCCCGCGGTCCGGGCGGGTCGCAGGCTCAGGAAGCTATGCGGCGCGCGTCAACGGACCGTCGACGATCGGTATACGAGCAGTCGCCCGCGGTAAATCGGTTGGGCCGGTCCGCTCCTTGCTGTTACTGTCTGTGCAGCCGTGAAAGAACGTGAGGAGGTGTGAGACCCATGAAGGCTGTATCCGTGTGGGTGCTCCCCCTCGTCGTCACGGTGGGCGATTGACGTTTGGTGTCGCCCGGGAGCCCCTGCGACAAGGCACTCCCGAAAGGCAACACCATGAACGCATCCTCTTCCCCGCACCCCGTCCCGGGCCCGCGCGAGCACGCGCTCACCGTCACCCGTACCGCCGACACGCAGTGGCAGGCCCTCGACGGCGACCTGGTCGTCGGCCGCGCCGACGCCTCGAACAGGCCCGACGGGCGGCTCTTCGTCAGCATCGACGCCTGGCACGACGCGGCCCGCGACCGCCTCGCCGCCACGATGCTCGCCGACCTGCCGGCGCCGCTGCACACCGTCGCCGACGAGGCCGACCACGACGCGGTGGCCGCCTGGCAGCGGCTCGGCTTCACCACCGCCCGCCGCGAGCGGACCTACGTCGTGCCCACCGACCCGCACACCACCGGGCTCGCCCCGGCACGGCCCCCGGCGGGCGTGACGATCGTGCCCGCCGGCCAGGCGCAGGAAGGCCCACTGCACGACCTGGACCGCACCGTGCGCGACGAGGTCGGGGTCGGCCCCGGCTGGCGGACGATGCCGGCCGAGGTACTGCCCCGCCCGGCGGGCACCACCGTCGTCGACCCGTCGAAGTACGTCGTCGCGCAGCAGGACGGCCGCTACCTCGGCCTGCTCCGCCTCGCCCCGGTCACCCGCCGGCCGCGGATCGGCCTCATCGCCGTCCGCGCCGAGGCGCAGCGCCGGGGCATCGCCCGGACGCTGCTGGCCCACACACTGGGCTCGCTGCACCACGCCGGGACGGCCTCGGCCTGGGCCGAGGCCGACGAGACCAACACGGCCGCCATCGCCCTCCTCGAAGGCGTGGGCGCCGAGCACGTGGGCAGCATCCTGGAACTCGTCCGCCGCTGACGCCCCGCCACACCACACAAGCGATCCACCGCCCCACCGACCGGAAACGGGAAACCATGACCAAATCAACAGGAGCCATCGAAGTCGAGGGCACCGTCACCGAGTGCCTGCGCAACGCGACCTTCAAGGTGCAGCTCCAGAACGGGCACGTCGTGCTCGCCCACATCAGCGGCAAGATCCGCAAGAACTACATCAAGATCCTCCCCGAGGACCGCGTCCTCGTGGAGCTCAGCCCCTACGACCTCACCCGCGGCCGCATCCGCTACCGCTACAGGTAGAACCGGGCCCGCCCCGGGCCGCCGGCCTCCGCCCGGCGGCCCGGGCATTCCCAGGTGATCGTCTTCGAATTCCTTCGAACCATTCGACCGGCACCCCACCCACGGCGTTCCATGGGTGGGGTTCCTGACGAGCGGTCACGAAACGGAAGGAAGAGCCGATGAAGAGCCTGAAGGCCGTCCTCGCGACGGGCGCCGCCGCGGCCGCCCTCGCCGCCACCACCCTCGCCGGCGCGGGCACGGCCCGGGCCGACACGGTCGAGCAATGCCCGCGGGAAGCCGTGTGCATCCTCGTCCCGGACCAGCCGATCATGGTCTTCTACGGCTACGGGGTGCACACCCCGTCCAACGTGCACGGCATGGGATGGCTGGAGAACAACCTGACCGGCGGCCGGGTGTCGCTGTGCCGAGGTCCCGGGGGAGTCGACTGCGAGCCGCTGCTCGGGCCGGGCCGGATATTCGTCGACTTCGACACCATCCGCTCGTTCGTCATCACGCCCTGACCTCGGCCCGGGCCGTCGACCGCGACGGCCCGGGATCAGCCCTGGCCGCGCAGCGCGCAGACCCAGCAGTCGCAGTCCGTCACGGAGTTGGCCCCGCAGTGCGCGACGGGCCAGTACTGCGACGCGCACGGCCCGGGATCGACCGCAGTGCCGTCGCCCGGCAGCGTGCGCCGGCACCAGTCGCACCGGACGTCGGCCGGCACACCGGCCTCGCGCAGCTGCCGGGCCAGCCGGACGGCGATGTCGAACGGGGCACCCGCCTGGACGACGGCGGGCGGGCCGTCCAGCACCTGCCGGCTGCGCCACAGGCTCAGGCCGGTGACCGCCCGCACCGCCCGCAGGGCGGTCGCGTCGCGGGCCGGGGTGCCGGTCAGCCGGACCTCGAAAGCCGGGGCCTCCACGGATTCCTCCTCGCCGCCCGATGCCGTGTCCGCCCCAGTCAACCGCCCCACCCGCCCGTCCGGCCACGGGTTTTCGCCCGGCCGGGCGTGAAAGCGCGGTGTGGGGCGCCAGGACGGTCCCGGGCGCCCCACACCGGTTCACCGGGTCACCGATTCATCGGTTCACCAGGTGACCGGGACGGCGGCCGGGGTGATGGCCATGCGGTTGGGGTGCCAGGGGATGTCGGCGGGCGGGGCGGCGAGGCGCAGGGTGGCGGGCAGGTGGGTGAGCAGGGTGCGGAAGGCGGTGTCGGAGTGCCGGCGCACCAGGTGGGCGCCGGGACAGTGGTGGCGGCCGTAGCCGAAGCGCAGGTGGGGGTTGGGGGAGCGGGCGGGGTCGAAGTCCTCGGCTCCGGTGAACGCCGCGGGGTCGTGGTTGGCGGCGTCCAGGGACAGCAGGACCAGGTCGCCCGCCTTGAGCAGCGCGCCGGCCAGGGTGGTGTCGCGGGTGACGAAGCGCGGGATCGCGTTGCCGAGCACGACGCTGCAGCGCAGCAGTTCCTCCACGTACTGCGGCATGCGCCGCGGGTCGGCGCGCAGGGCCTCGACGTCGTCGGGGCGCTGGAGCAGGTTGAGCGCCGCGACGCCGAGGAAGCTCGCGAAGTCCTCGTAGCCGCTGACGAACAGCACGGCGACGATGTTGGACAGCTGCTCGTCGGTCAGCGCCTTCTCCGCCGGTCCGGCCGCGTTGAGGTCGGCGAGGCGGTCGGCCAGGCCGCGCGGGCGCCCGGGGGCGCGGGCGGCCATGTGCGCGGCCATGTGGGCGCGGATCTCCTCCCAGTTGGCGGCGAGCTCCTGGTCGGAGTACGTCACCATGGTGAGGTCCTTGTCGGCGCGTGCGGCGAGCCGTTCGCGGTCCTCGAAGGGCAGGCCGAGCAGCCGGCACATGCACTGGGCGGCGACCCATGCGGCGAAGTGCCGCTGCAGGTCGCCGGGGGAGCCCTCGGCGAGCATCGCGTCCAGTCCGGCGCGGGTGATGTCGGCGACCCAGTCCTCGGGCAGTCCGGGCTGGTTGCGGCCGAGCGCGGTGAGGACCTCGTCGCGCAGGCCCGCCTGCTGGAGGTGGTTCATGGCGTCGAGCAGTTCGGGCGCCAGGATCGGGGCGTCCTGGGTGGGGCTGTCGGCGTCGCCGAGCACCGAGCGGGCGAAGGAGCGGTCGCGCAGGACGTCGCGGGCCGTCTCGTAGCCGGTGACGAGCCAGGCCTCGCCGCCGGAGTTGGTCGAGACCCGGGCGACGGGGCAGCGCCCGCGCAGCTCGGTCAGCTCAGGGGCGAGGCGGTCGCCCTTGGTGCTGAACGGGTAGTGGGGGAGCGCCGGTTCGGGAGCGTGCGGTGCGGTCATGCGGCGAGGGACCTCTCTGAGCGAAGCGGAGGGAGCGGACGACGGTGTCACCAGCGCACCGGCAGCCGGGCCGGGGCGCGCAGCGGGGTGGACTCGTCCCAGGGCAGGGTCTCGGCCGGCTCGGCGAGTTCGAGGCCGGGCAGCCGTTCCAGCAGCACCTCGATGACGGTCGCGAGCTGCAGGCGCGTCAGGTGGGCGCCGGTGCACGCGTGCGGGCCGTGGCCGAAGGCGACGTGCGGGTTGGGCGTGCGGGCGAGGTCGAGGCGGTCGGGGTCGGCGAACGCGCCGGGGTCGCGGTTGGCGGAGGCCGGCACGGGGACGACGGCGTCGCCGGCCCGGATGTGCTGCCCGTGCAGGGTCAGGTCCTCCTGCGCGACGAGGATGTTGATCGCGTTCATCAGCGGGACGTAGCGCAGGAGTTCGTCCACCGCGGCGCCGGTGCGCCCGGGCTCCTCGCGCAGGGCGCGCAGCTGCTCGGGGTGGGTGAGCAGGACCAGCAGCGCGTTGGCGGTGTGCTGCATGTTGGTCTTGTAGCCGGCCATCAGCATGGTGACGACGAAACTGACGACGTCGTCCCTGGTCAGCGCGCCGCCGGGGCGCCGGCTCTCGGCGAGCAACAGCCGGATGTAGTCCCCGCCCGCGGCGTCCTCGGGTGTGTCCTCCTTGCGGGCGATCAGCTCCGACGCGTAGTCCTGCAGCGCGTACAGCGCCTCCAGCACCTGCTCCATCGTCAGCCCGGCCGCGCCGAGCAGCGTGAGGGTGTGCGGGAGGTAGCGGTCGCGGTCCTCGTGCGGCAGGCCGATCGTCTCGCACAGCACCCGCAGCGGCAGCGGCTCGACGTAGGCGGCGACGAGGTCGGCCGTCCGGCCGGGGCAGGCGGCGGTCATCGCGTCGATCAGCTCGTGCGCCATGGCCCGGATCCGGGGCCGCATGAACTCCAGCCGCCCGCGCCCGAACAGCGGCAGCACGGCGCGGCGCACGCGCTCGTGGTGCTCCCCGGTCATCTCCAGGAACGTCGGCAGGCACGGCGGCGGCCCGTCCCCGTCCCCGGTGGGCGGCCAGGCGGAGAGCAGTGGCCGCACCAGCCGGGGGTCGGCGAAGGCGGCGCGCACGTCCTGGTAGCGGGAGAGCAGCCAGGCGCTCTCGCCGTTGGGCAACTGCGCCTTGACGACGGGCTGTTCGGCGCGCAGCCGGGCGTAGGCGCAGGGCGGCCCGGCGGTGCCCGGGGCCGGCTCGGGCACCGGGATGACGGCGCCGGCCGCGGGCTCGGGGCCGAGGTCGAGATCGGTCATGCGCCGGCCTCCTGGCGGGGAGCGGTGGGGCGGGCGATGTAGCCGGAGGAGAAGAAGAACTCCAGGTACCGGTCCAGCAGCGCCGCGTCGACCGGCGGGCAGTGCAGCCCGCTGTCGGCCAGGGCGGCCTCGGCGTTGCGCCGGCCGAGCACCGGGAAGGTGTCCTCGAAGTACATCTCCTTGACGGACATGTCGGCGGTGCGGCTGCGGTCCACGCACAGCGAGACGAAGGGCGCGGTGGCGCTGGTCGGGTTGGCGGCGACGTGGCGCACCAGCTCGGCGACCCACTGCTCGTACGGCAGCGTCCGCACCGCGCAGCCCGCCGCCCGCATCCGCTCGACGACGTCCGAAAGGGCCGCCGGGCGGGGGTTGGTGAGGTGGTAGGTGCGGCCGTCGGCCGTCCGGGTGGTGGCGATGTGGACGACGGCGGCGGCGAGGTGGTCGACCGGCACGAAGTCCATCGGCAGCGCGATCCCGGGGGCCAGGCCGGTCTCGGCGATCGTCTTGAACAGCGAGCAGATGGCCGTCTCGGTGTTGCCGACCCCGCGCACCTGGTCGCCGGTCACCTCGTACGGGCGGTGGACGGCCACCGGCAGACCCTGCGCCGCCGCCCGGCGCAGCACCCCCTCGGCGACCCACTTGCTCTCGGCGTAGCCCATGGTGAGGGCCTCCGGGTGGGCCAGCGGCGCGTCCTCGTCCACCTCGCGCACCCCGGCCGCGCCGAAGCCGGCGACGACGGCGACCGTCGACACGAAGTGCACCGGCACGCGGCGCGGCGCCGCCAGGCGCACGACCTCCCGGGTGCCGTCCACGTTGGGGGCCCGCAACTGCTCGTACGGGTAGAGGAAGTTGACCTGGGCACCGTTGTGCACGATCAGGTCGAGGCGGCCGGCGAGCGCGGCGCGCCGGCCCTCGGACAGGCCGAGGCCGGGCTCGGCGAGGTCGGCGGGGAAGCACTCCACGCGCCGCCAGTCGGCCTCCTCCAGGCGCAGCCCGTAGCGGGTGAGGGCGGTGCGCACGCGGCGCCGGGCGTGGTCGGCGCTCGTGGCCCGCACCGGGCAGTGGACGCGGGCGGCGGTGCTGCGCAGCAGTTCGGCGAGGAGGAAGGCGCCGACGAATCCCGAGGCGCCGGTGAGCAGGACGTCGCGGGGGTCGTGCGGGCTGGGCGCGGGGCCTTCGGCGGGCGGGAGGTCGAAGCCGAGCTCGCTCTCGCGGGTGAAGTCGACGGTGCTCTCGCCGGTGGCGGCGTCGGCCGGGGAGCCGTCGCGGGCGGCGCGCACGGCGGCGGTGAAGCCGTCGAGGGTGGGGTCGGCGAGCAGGGCCCGGATGAGGGAGGAGCCGAGGGCCGCGTCGAGGCCGAGTGCGGCGAGGGTGCGGGTGACGGCCTCGGAGGCGAGCAGGGAGTCGCCGCCGAGGTGGAAGAAGTCGTCCCCGGGGGCGGGGCGCACGTGCAGGACCTGCTGCCAGACCCCGGTGAGGACGCCGGGCAGGCCCTCGGGTATCGGGACGGCGGCCGGCTCGGCGGTGAAACGTTTCGCCTGGGAGAGCAGGGAGGCGTCGGCCCGCAGGCGGGTGCGGTCGACCTTGCCGCCGCTGGTCACCGGGAAGCGGTCCAGGACGGTGAGCGCGGGCACGGCCTGGGCGGGCAGCCACCGGACGCAGTAGGCGCGCAGGGCGGCCGGGGCCGGGCGCCGCCCGGGGACGGCGGGGGTGACGCAGGCGGTCAGCGTGCTGCCGTTGGCGGCGAGGTCGACGACGGCCTCGCCGACCTCCGGGTGGGCGCGCAGCCGGGCCTCCACCTCGTCGAGTTCGACGCGCGCGCCGCGCAGCTTGACCTGGCGGTCGAGGCGGCCGCGGTACTCCAGCAGGCCGTCCTCGCCCCAGCGGGCCTGGTCGCCGGTGCGGTAGAGCGGGCCCGGGTCGAGCGCGGGCAGGCGGACGAACCGTTCGGCGGTCAGCCGCTCGTCGCCGGGGTAGCCGAGGGCCAGGCCGTCGCCGCCGACGAGGAGTTCGCCCTCCTCGCCGGGGCCGGCGGGGGTGCCGTCGGGACGCAGGACGTGGCAGGTGGTGGCGCCGAACGGGCGGCCGATGGGCACGTGCGCGGCGTCCTCGGGCAGCGGGCGCACGACGTGGGCGGTGGAGACCACCGAATTCTCCGTCGGGCCGTAGAAGTTGACCACGGTGGTGGCCGGGCAGGCGGCCAGGACGGCGTTGGCCAGGCGCGGGTCCATCGCCTCGCCGCCGGCCGAGACGAACCGCAGCCCGGCCAGCGCCCCGGGGCGGGTGCGGGCGAGGAGGTGGAAGACGCTGGTGGTCAGGTAGGCGACGGTGACGGCCCGGCTGCGCAGCAGCTCTTCCAGGGCTGCGGGCGAGAGCAGTTCCTCGCGGTCGGCGATGACGAGGCAGGCGCCGGTGAGCAGGGCGCCCCAGATCTCGATGGTCGAGGCGTCCGAGGACAGGCCGTAGCCGTGCAGGACCCGGTCGCCGGGCCCGGGCGGCGCCAGCTCGCGGTCGGACAGGACCAGGCGCACCACGCCGCGGTGCGGGATCGCGACCGGCTTGGGGCGGCCGGTGGTGCCGGAGGTGAACGCGACGTAGGCGCAGTCGGAGGCGGACCGGGCGGCGGTGCCGGCGATGGAAGCGACCACAGTGGTATCGGCGACGGTATCGGCAGCAGGGTCATCAGCGGTATCGGCAAGGGGAGTCGGGCCGTCGCCTCCGGTGCCGTCGAGCGGCTCGACGGCGACGCTCAGGCGCAGTCCGCGCACCCGGCGCGCGGCGTTGGGCAGTGTCACGGCGGCGCGCAGCCCGGCGTCCTCGGCCATGGCCCGCAGCCGGGCGGGCGGGAGTTCGTCGTCGAGCGGCACGTACGCGCAGCCGGCCTTGAGGATGCCGAGCAGCGCGACCAGCGCCTCCAGCGAGCGGCCGCCGCACACCGCGACCGGCTCGCCCGCGGCAACGCCGCCGGCGAGCAGGCGCTCGGCCAACTCTGTGGACCGGCGGTCGAGCTGGCCGTAGGTCAGGGTGCGGTCGCCGTGCCGGGCGGCGGGCGCGTGCGGGCGGGTGGCGGCCTGCCGGGCGAACAGCTCGGGCAGGCGCAGGTCGCGCGGGTAGGAGGGGAGGTGGTCACGGGTCGGCGGGGCGGCGTGCCGGGGGTGCGGGCGGTGGAGGCGGTGCAGGCGTGACGAAACGTCGGTGTCGGGCATCGTGTCGTCCCTCTCGTGTGGGCGGCGGGAGCCGGCCGGGCGTCGGATCAGGCGTCGGAGCCGGTGGCGGCCCCGGGCGCCGGGAAGTCGGCGGCGAAGGCCGAGAAGTCGGCGGTGCGCCAGCGCTGCGGACGCAGCCGCAGCAGGAGGTCGTCCTTGAGCTGGCCGGCGGTGGCGGCGAGGTAGCCGCGGGCCTCGTCCGGGTCCAGGTAGCGGTGGGCGAGCGCGTCGCGGACGGCCGGCGGCACCGGGTCCTCGACCGCGGCGACCTCGCCCTCGACGCTCACGTACCGGTAGGGCCGCCGCTCGTCCTGCACGCAGAGGCTGAACCGCCCGGCGGCGAGCAGCAGTCGGCCCTTGACGGTCTCCCGTCCGGTCTGGACGAGGACGTCGCCGCCGGGCTCGTAGGCGTACCAGACCGGGACGAGCAGCGGCGCGCGCTCACCGCCGCGCCCGTCGGCCACGCCCAGGACGCCGACGCGCCGTTCGGCGAGGAATGCCTCGCGATCGCGCGGGGACATGGAAATGGACATGCGTCATGACTCCTTCGCCGGTGACGGCTTGATCGAGTTCGCGGACGATGCATCACTGTCCGCCGAGCCATGACAAAAACCACGTGGCCGAGTGAGCTGAATTACAGTCCGAAAATAAGCCAGCACTCATCGTAATGTCGGCTAATACTATTAATGCGGATCAGTTGGGCGGGCCGGGCAGCCCCAGCACCGCGTCCGCGAACGCCCCGGGAGCCTCCTGCGGCACGTTGTGTCCGATCCCCGGCAGGACGGTGACCTCGCACGGCCCGCGGAAGCGCCCGGTGTCGCCCTGCACGTCGGCGGGGATCACCCCGTCCGCGCCGCCGACCAGCACGACCGTCGGCACCGTGATCGGCGGCCCGGCCGCGAGCCGGTCCTCCAGCGCCTGGTAGCGCGGATCCCCGGCCACGAGCCCGAACCGGTGCCGGTAGGAGTGCACCACGACGTCGACGAAGTCCGGATTGTGCAGGCTCGCCGCCGACGCCCCGAACGCCTCCCCGGCCCCGGCCCACGTCGGCGACCACAGCCGCCAGAGCAGCGCGCACAGCTCCTCGCGGTTGCGCTCCAATCCCCTTCGCCCACGCTCCGAGTGGAAATAGTGCTGGTACCAGAGATTGCGCTCCGCCTCCGGCGAAACCGGCTCCACCGAACCCGCGATGTCCTGGACGAGATAGCCGCCGCCCGTCACCAGCCCCGCGACGCGTTCCGGCCACAGCGCCGCCGCCACGCACGCCGCCCGCCCGCCCCAGTCGTACCCGGCGACCACCGCCCGCCCGATCCCCAGCGCGTCCAGGAAGTCGGCCAGGTCCTGCCCGAGCGCGGCCTGCTGCCCGCTGCGCATCGTCCCCTCGTCCCGGAACGCCGTCGGCCCGCACCCGCGCAGGTACGGCACCAGCGCGATGCGCCCGCGCGCGGCGAGCCGCGCCGCCACCTCGTCGAACGCCCGCACGTCATAGGGGAATCCGTGCAGCAGGACCACCGGCACCCCCGCGCCCGCCCCGGACTCCCCGGACTCCCCGGACTCCCCGGACTCCCCGAACTTCCCGAACTGCTCGTACGCGATGTCGAGAACCGGCGTCGTCACGCGCTTCCGAGCCCTGAAGATCACATCCATCCGTCCATGCTGACACGTCGTTCGTCAACGATCCGCCGGTGTCGGCAGGGGGCCGTCGTGGCGGGCGCTGGCGCGCCAGTCGGCGACGCGGACGAGGGTTTCGAGGAAGGCGAGGCGGAACGGGCCGAGGCCTGGGGTGTCGCGCAGGGCGAGGGCGCGTTCGGTCCAGGCCTGCGGGAAGCCGGCGGTGTGCAGGGTGAGGGCCGGGAAGTGCTCGCCGGTGGACAGGTCGACGGGCGGGGTGCGGTCGCCGTCGGCGACGCCGAGCAGCAGCGGGGCCTCGCCGCCGCGCGGGCGCACGGTGACGCGGACGTGGCCGTGGTGGGCGGCGGCCAGGTAGGTCACCAGGGGGTCGTGACCGCCGTGCCACAGCAGGAGGGCGCTGACGAGCTCGTGCCGGAAGTAGGGGCGGGTCGGGCGGTAGGGCGGCAGGGGGTCGGCGCCGTTCTTCGACTTGGCGAGCAGGCCGGCGGGCGGGTCGGTGCGGCCGCCCCGCAGCTTCTCCTGGAAGGCGTCGTGGCACTTGCCGAGGTCGTGGTAGCGGGCCGCCTCGACGACGGCCCCGCCCAGCCCGGCGGGGAGTCGAGGCAGTGCGGCGAGCAGCGACCGCGCCTCCTCGGCGGTCTCCTGGAGGTGCTGGTCGAGACCGACCCAGGCGGCGCAGGCGTGGAGCGGCGTCCGCGGGCCGGGCGCCTCGCACGGGACGGGGGCCGGGCTCGCCGGGCTCCAGCCGAGGTCCGGCAGGTAGCCGCCGGCACGGGCGTCCAGGAGCACACGGACGCCGGGGCGCAGGTCGTCCGGCTGCGCGGGGCGCCACCGGCCGTCCAGGGCGTCGCGCAGCCAGGCCCGGCCGGCGGGCAGCCGGCGCAGCTCGCCGAGCGGCACCGGGCAGAGTTCGGCGCTCGCCGGATCCGGCTCCTCCTCGCCGGGCCCGCCGGACTCCCAGGCGCGCCAGGCGGCCAGCGCCGGGAGCGAGTCCGCCTCGGACGGCCCGCAGATCCACCGGTCCACCGCGTCGGCCCGGTCGGCCCGTTGGTCGGCCCGGTCGGCGGGGTCGGCCCGGTCGGTGGGGTCGGTGGGGTCGGTGGGGTCGGCGGGGGAGTCGAACAGGGCCAGGACGTCCTCGCGCCCGGGCCCCGGCGGTGCGGGCGGCGTCCCGACGCGGGCCGCCAGCAGGTCGCCGGGGGTGACGGCCCGGCCCTCGTGGGCGGTCAGCCAGCGTGCGACGGCCGCATCGCCGCCCTCCGGCGGCGTGCACCACAGCAGGTCGCCGCCGTCCGGGTGCTCGCCGTGCCGGTTGCAGCGCCCGGCGCGCTGCACCAGCGAGGCCCAGGGCGCGAGTTCGGTGACCACGGTGCGGCCGGAGAGGTCCGGCCCGGCCTCCACGGCGGGAGTGGTGACGAGCACGAGGTCGCCTTCGGCCTCGGCGGCGGCCAGGACGCGGCGGCGGTCGGCGGCCCGGAAGTGCGGGTGCAGCAGGAGCGCCGCGCACCCCAGTTCGGCCAGGCCCGCGTGCACGGCCCGCGCGCGCTCCGGCGAGTCGAGCACCACGACGGTCCGGGTGCCGGGCACGTGCGCACCGGCGACGGCCCGCGCCAGCGCGGCGGCGTACCGTCCGGGCCCGACGTCGAGCCGGGCGATCCGCCGCAGCGTCCCGGCCGCCTCCGGCGCACGTATCGCGCTGCCGCCGGGGTCGAAAGGCCCGCGCACCGACGACATCCACATCGTCCGGGTCGCCGCCGCCGTCCCCAGCTCATCGCGCAGCCGCTGGAGTTGCACACCCGTGGACAGGCCGGGCCCGAGCAGGTACGCCTCGTCGAACACCCACTGCGCGTCCGTGTGCAGCAGCGCGTACGAGACCGGCGCCATCGTCCGCGCGTCCGCGTAGCCGCGCATGAGCGCCCGGCTGAGCAGCACGTCGTGCGTGCCGACCAGGATCGCGCTGCGCTCGGGCGCGCGCCGCCAGCCGCCCTCCTGCGCCGCCGCGCCCGCGAGCAGGTGCAGCCCCACCTCGCCCGTCAGCCCCAGGCGCTCCAGCCACCCCGCGATCCGGGCGAAGGTCTGGTCGGCGAGGCTGTGCCGCGGCAGCACCAGCACCAGCCGTCGCGGCGTGTCCCCGGGCGCCGCGACCAGCCGCCGGTACAGCCACGGCAGCACGGCGGCCACGGTCTTGCCCGCCCCGGTGGGCGCCTCCAGCAGCGAGGGCAGCCCCTCGGCGGCCAGCGCCGCCTGGTACGGGTAGGGGGCGAAACCGGTGGCGGTACGCACGAAAGTCTCGAACTCGGCCGTCATCCCGCCAACCTACGGCGAAAGGCGGCCCGCCGGGCGGAGCGGAAGGCTATCCGGTGCCTACGGCGTACCGGCCGCCGCCCGGTACGCCGCCACCGCGGCCGGCAGGACGGCCTCCACACTGGACCGGGGCTGCTGCGCGACGGTCTTGTGCACGGTGAGGATCACGTCGCCCTCGCGGACCAGTGCCACCTCGGTCACGTACGGCTCGCCATCGCCGGGGCCGAGCGCGGAGATCCGCAGCACCAGGCCGTCGTCGGCCGCCACGCCGCCCACTCCCGCCGTGGACACCGTGTTCTTCGTCGCGGAACCGTCGACGGGAAGCGTGGCGGTGTACGAGGCGCAGCGCTGCGCGGCGCCGTGGACGGCCGCCATGACGGCGGCGGCCCGCCCGGGCGGGTACCGGTCGAGCGACTCCCGGCCGAACCAGTCGTCGGACGGCTTCTCCAGCCCCACCGACACGCCCTCCGCGGGGCGGTCGTGCCTCGCCGTGAAGCCCTCCACCACGAGCTCCTCGCACGGCATGGCCGTGATCGGGACGTCCGAGAACTGCCGGTCAGGCGTAGCCGAAGCGGTCAACAGCCGGAAATCTGGCGGCAGTTGACGGTCGGTCAGGAGTGCGTCGCGCAGCCGGACCTGCGCCGGAGCCCCCGCCGGGGACGGGCCGCCGTCCGCCGCCCGCACGGGCGGTTCCTGCGAACAACCGGACAAGGCGAGCGCCGCCGCGACGACGGCAGCCGACACCACACCACGCAACCGCACCGGGTCCCCTCCCTGGAGTCCATGATCGACTCGCATCCTGCCACACCCGGGACCAGGTCCTGCCGGTACGACCGAAATTGGGGCCCTGTACGAAGCACCCGAATCGTGACCTTCCCGGCCGCGACCGCCGGAACCCGCAGTTCACGGCCCGCGTCCCCGCCGGTAGTCGGCGTGCCGTAAGGTGCGGCGCCGCGGAGCCGAGCAGGCAGCGAGCAGGAACGGGAAGAGCGCAGGACGATGGACGACAGACAGGCCGAGGGCCACAGACCCGGCGGCGACACCACGCCCGCCGAACACCTCTGGGAGCTCCCGGAGTACCTCTACGAGCGCGAGCTCGGCGCCGGGGCGAGCGGGCGGGTCGTGCTCGCCCGCCACCGCGACACCGGCACCCCGGTGGCGATCAAGCACCTCCACGCCTCCGCCGCCTCCGCCGCGCTGCGCGCCGAGGCCGAGGTCCTCGCCGGCATCGACTCCCCGTACGTCACCCGGCTCTACGAGTACGTCGAGGGCGAGCAGGGCTCGGCCATCGTGATGGAACTGGTCGACGGCATCGCGCTGCGCGACCTGCTGCGCGCGGAGGGCGCCACCACGCCGGAGGCCGCCCTGGTGGTCCTGAAGGGCTCGCTGCTGGGCCTGGCCGCCGCGCACGGGGCCGGCGTCGTGCACCGCGACTACAAGCCCGCCAACGTGCTGGTCGACACCGTCGGCACGTCCAAGCTCGTCGACTTCGGCATCGCCGTGCCCAGCGGCGCCGACCGCGACGTCTCCGGCACCCCCGCCTACATGCCGCCCGAGCAGTGGGCGGGCCGGCCCGCCTCCCCGGCGGGCGACGTCTACGCGGCGACCGCCACCTTCTTCGAGTGCCTCACCGGCGCCCGCCCCTACGAGGGCGCCACGATCGTCGAACTCGCCGTCCAGCACAGCGAGGCGCCGATCCCGGCCGAACTGGCCCCGGAGCCCGTCCGGCCGCTGATCCTGGCGGGCCTGGCCAAGGAACCCGAGGCCCGGCCCGACAGTGCGGCCGCGCTCGTCGAACAGCTGGAGGCCGTCGCGGCCGCCGCCTACGGGCCGTACTGGGAGGAGAAGGGCCGCCGCGACCTGACCGCGCTGGTCGCCCTGCTCGCCCTGCTGCTGCCCGGCGCCGGCGGAGCGGCCGGCGGCGGCACCTCGCTGGCCCACACCCTCCTCGGCCCGGCCGAGACGGACGCCTACACGGACGCCGCCATGGACGTGGGCGCCGACGCCGCACCGGCCGCCGCCCGCCTGCCCCTGACCGCCCGTATCGGGACCCGCGGCAAGGTCCTCACCGGCGTCGCGGCCAGCGTCATCGCCCTGGCCACCCTCACCACCGTCGCCATGGCGGGAGCCGCCGACGGCGGCGCCCGCACCGTGCTCGGCGGCGCCTCGCCCGAGGCCACCACCAGCCTCGGCGCGCACGACCCGACCGGCAGCCCGTCCGCCGCGCCCAGCACGACCGGCGCCACCGCGACCCCGTCCGCCACGGCGACGCCGACGGCCACCGCGTCCACCAGCGCGACCGCCACCGCGACCCCGTCCGCCCCGGCCACGCCGGGCGGCAAGACGCCCGCCGCACCGGGCACGCCCGCGGCCCCCGCCACCGGCCCGCAGCCGGCACCGGCCGGCCCCGGCACACCGGCGTCCGCCCCGCCCGCCGGCCCCGGCCCCGGCCCGGGCCCCGGTCCCGTGCAGGGCGGGCCGACCTCCTCGGCGCCCTCGCCCTCGCCGACCCAGACCGTCGCGCCCGCCACCCTCACCATCAGCTCGGTGAACCTGGACTCGCTGTCCTGCAGCGGCCAGTGGGCCCTGACCGCCACCGTCACCGTGGCCGCCCAGGGCAACGCGACCGGCACCCTGACCCTCAGCTGGTACCACAGCTCGGGCGGACGCGCCGCCACCGTCGCCACCGACACCGTGCCGGTCCAGAACGGCCGCGCCACCATCACCCGCGTCCACAACTTCGGCTCCGCCGACAACTCCACGACCTGGGGCGTCCGCGTAGGCACCAGCCCGGCCGCGACCGCACCGGGCAAGACGTCCGCCGAGCTGTACGCCTTCACCTGCAACCCGCCCCGCTGACGCCCTGTCGGCCCCGGTCACACCCGCCCCACCCCTCGCCCTGGAGAAAGCCATGTCCACGCCCCACCCCGACGCCGCCCCCACCCCGGGCGCCGACCAGACCGTCCGGCTCGGTCCGGGTACGGGCGAGGGGGAGGAGACCAGCCGTACGGACGCCGCCGAGGCGACGACGCGCCTCGGCGGCGTTTCCGACCCGCGCGCGGACCGGACCGTCCGGCTGCCGCGCTCGCCGCTGGGCGGGCCGGATGCGGTGGAGACGGTCCGTCTGGACAAGGAGGAGGGCCTGCGCCTGACGGGGGAGTCCGGGACGGTTCCGCTGCCGCGCCCGCCGCTGGGCGGGCCGGATGTGGTGGAGACGGTGCGCCTCGACAACGAGGAGCGCCTGCGCCTGACGGGGGAGGGCGAGACCGTTCGGTTCTCCCGCCCGCCGCTGGGCGGGCCGGACGCGGTGGAGACGGTCCGTCTGGACAAGGGGGAGTCCGGGACGGTCCCGCTGCCCCGCTCGCCGCTCGGCGCGCCCGACCCGCGCGCGGACCGCACCGTCCGGCTCTCCTCGGCGCCCGCGCCCGCCGCCACACCGGACGCCGAGGCCACCGTGCGCCTCGACTCCGCCGAGGCCGAGAGCGCGACGTTCCTCGACCCGCGGGTGTGGGGCGGCGCGCCGGGGGAGAGTGTCACGCTGCCCGAGCCGATTCCGCTGCCCGAGGCCGGGGCGGAGGCGGAGGCCGAGAGCGCGACGTTCCTCGACCCGCGGGTGTGGGGCGGCGCGCCGGGGGAGAGTGCCACGTTGCCCGAGCCGATCCCGCTGCCCGAGGAGGCCGCGCCCGAGGAGCCCGCGCCCGAGGCCTCCGTCTCCACCCCGGCCGTCGCACCGGACGAACACCCTCTCGCCCCCGGCGAGTTGCGCCGCTTCGGCCCCGGCGTCCCGCCGCAGGCCGCCGCCGCGTGGCACGGCGAGACGCCCGCGGACCGGAAGCCGAAGCGGCCCCGCCGGGTGCGCAGGTGGCTGGTGCCGGTGGCTGTGCTCCTCGCCGTCCTGGCGCTGCTGTTCTGGCGCTTCCACACGACCGCCCTGGCCGTCACCTCCGTCGGCGTGACCACCGACCCGGCCGGCCCCGGCTGCGGCGGCACCGCCGTCGTCACGGCCTCGGTGGAGACCAACGGCGGCGCCGGCAGCATCCGTTACCGCTGGCAGCGCAGCGACGGCACGACCTCGGACGAGCTCGTGCAGGACGTCCGCTCCGGCACCCGCCACACCGACCTGGTGCTGCGCTGGACCTTCGACGGCCAGGGCTCCCTCCAGGCCACCGCCACCCTGCAGATCCTCTCGCCCGGCACCCGCACCGCGACCGCCACCTTCCCCTACCACTGCTCCCAGTAGCCCGGGCCCGGAACCCGCCTCGGACGCCCCGCCCGTCCCGTAGCGTTTGCCTCCCGCCGCGGGGATCCGCGGCACGCCAAGGGGAGGGCACCGTGAACTCGCTCGTGTCGAAGGCTCGTTGGTTAGGCGCTCTGGTGACGGCGGGAGCACTGCTGCTCGCCGGGGCCGGCGCCGCAGGGGCGGACGACGCGCCCGACGGGCCGGTCCGGGGTGTCCCGCAGACCGTCGCCCTGAGCTCGGAGCCCGCCTCGGTGGCGGTCAGCCCGGACGGACGCAAGGCGTACGTCTCGGTCAAGGACGGCATGAACGGCGTCAAGCTGAAGGTGGTCGACACCCGGAGCGGTGCGGTCACCGCCACGGTCACGCTGACCACCGGGTACGGGGCCGACGCCGGGCCGGTGGCGGTCAGCCCGGACGGCTCGCGGGTCTACGTGCTGTTCGGCGCGATGAGCCTGCTGCCGCTGTCCACGCTGGGCGCCGTCGACACGGCCACCGGCACGGTGGTCTCCACCACGCTCGCGCCGGACCAGCCGCGCCCGGACGGGACCAACCCCGGGGGCCTGAGCGCACTGACGGTCAGCCCGGACGGCTCGCGGGTCTACGTCACCCAGGACGGACCCTCGCCCTGGCACCAGCCGGTCCAACCGGGCGCCCGGGTCCTGGAGTTCTCCCCGCAGCAGCAGGCGTTCACCGCCGCCGTCACGGTACCCGGCCGCTCCCTGTGGTCGGTGGTCACCCGGCCGGACGGCGCCGACACCTACGTCAGCACCGACGAGGGCCTGGACCACCTGGACACCGGCGCCGAGCCCCCGGCCGTGGCCGGGACCGTCGCCGCCCCGGGCACCAGGACCGGTCTGGCACTGGCCCCGGACGGCACCCGCGTGTACGGCGTGAGCAGCACCGGCACCGGCTTCACGGTCGACCCCGCCGCCGACACCGTCACCGCGACCACGGACCTGGGCATCACCCCGGCACAAACGCTGCACGACCCGTCGGTCAGCCCGGACGGCACCCGGCTGTACATCGCCTGCCTGGACTCCTCCAGCTCCACCGGCAAGGCCCGGATCCTCTCCCTCGACACCTCGACCAACACCCCCGTCCCGGCCGAGGCGGTCACCGGTCTCAACTGGGTGACGGCCCTGGCGGTGGGCCCCGACGCCCACACCCTCTACGTCGCCGACGGCGACCTGCGGATCGTCGGCATCTGACGGGATCCCGCCGGCCCGCGCACGGGGCGCGGGCCGGCGACCGGCCGCTTCACTCGTCGCTACCCCGCCAGCAGCGCGCAGACGAAGTCCTCCTCGACGGCCCGCAGCCGCTCCAGCAGCGCCGGGCTGTTGCGCTGGTTGACCTGCTCGGTGACGGACACGGTGACGCTGCGCCGCCCGTCCGGGGTGCCCGCGCCGAACTGGGTGTAGCCGGTGGTGTTGCCCGTGTGTCCGTACACGACGCCGCACCGGGTGGTGTACTCGAAGATCCCCAGCCCGGCCCGGTTGGCCCCCGGGCCGGCCGGCTCGGAGGCCCCGGCGACGAAGGCCCGCTGCTCCAGGCGGGTGGCGTCGCCGATCAGCGGTCCGCCCGCGTAGGCGGCCGCGAAGGTGCTGAAGTCCCGAGGGGTGGAGACCAGCCCGCCCGAGGCCCAGGCACCCGAGGCGCCGAACCGGGTGCTGACGTCCTCCACCGGGTGGGGCGGCTCGACGGCGTAGCCGTGCAGGTAGGGCCTGGGCAACTCGAAGCCGGAGGGCAGGCTGGTCCCGTCGAGCCCGAGCGGCCCGTAGACCTCGGAGGCGAGCAGGTCCTCGTAGCGCTGCCCGGTGGCGGCCTCGGCCATCAGGGCGACGGCGATGTTGTCGGAGTTGGAGTACTGGTAGCGCGTGCCGGGGGTGAACTCCAGGTCGTCGCCCGCGACGAAGTCCAGCAGGTGCCGGGAGTCGAACACGTGGTGCGGCTCGGTGAGGATGATGTCGACGAAGTCCGGCGCCGAGCTGTAGTCCGGCAGCCCGCTGGTGTGGTTGAGCAGCTGGCGCAGCGTCACCGCGCCCCAGTCGGCGGGCAGCGCGGGCAGCCGCCCGGCGACGGTGTCGTCCAGGCCGAGCAGCCCGCAGTCGACGAGCCGCAGCGCGACCGCGCCGCTGAACGCCTTCGCGGCGCTGGCGAGCCGCATGTGGTCGGCGGGCTCCGGCGGGCGGCGGGTGCCGACCTTCGACACCCCGGCCCGCACCACCCGCACGCGGTCGCCGTCGCGCAGCACCGCGATCGCCCCGGGCGGCCCGTCCGGACGGTCGACCAGCTCCTGCAACCGGGCCCGCAGTCCCCGGTCGTCGTCCCCGTGACCGCCCCCGGCCGAGGCGGGAGCGGCGGGCACCAGCACCACCGAGGCGGTGGCGAGCAGGACGGCGAGCGCGCCCCCGGGGCGGCGGCGAGAGCGGAGCGGCACGGCGGATCCTCCGGACGACGATTCGGCGAGGGGACGGGAACGGCCCCGGCGGCAAGGAGTCACCCGCCGACGCCCCCGGGAAACGGCCCGCCCACCACCTTGACCCGCCCAGCCGAGCCCCCTGCCCGCCGTCCGGCCGCCGTCCGGCCGAGCCCCCTGCCCGCCGTCCGGCCGCCGCCCAGCCGAGCCCTCTGCCCGCCTTCCGGCCGCGCCCCGCCCTGCGGACCCGACGGGTGACGTTCACGCGGGTCGCCCGCCACCAAACCCGGCGCCCGGCCGCCCCCACCCGATACTGCGCGCATGACACCCACCCGCAGGACCACCCGGAACGCCCTGCTGCGCCTCGCCGCCGTCACCGCGCTCCTCGCCCTCACCGCCCCGGCCGCACCCGCCGGCGCGGAGCCGGGGGGTCACCACCACCGTCCCTGCGCCGCCTCCGCCCCGTCCGACGGCGGCCCGGCCGCCGACGTCCTGCGGATCGCCGAGCAGGCCAAGGCGGAGCTGGACCTGAAGTCGGTGATCCTGCGGGTCACCGTCGACGGCCGCGAGCTCGTCACCGGCGCGCTCGGCGAGTCGATGACCGGCGTCCCGGCCGAGCCAGCGATGCACTTCCGCAACGGCAACATCGCCATCAGCTACCTGGGCACCGCACTCCTGCGGCTGGTCGACCAGGGCGTCGTCGGCCTCGACGACCCCGTCTCGCGCTGGCTGCCCGACCTCCGGGGCAGCGACCGCGAGTTCACCCTGCGCATGCTCGGCGCCTCCACCACCGGCCTCGCCGACTACGTCAAGGACCCGTCCTTCGGCCCGGCCGTCTACGCGAACCCGTTCCGCCAGTGGACGGCCGACGAACTGGTCGCCATCTCCACCCGCCAGGACCGGCTGTACGCCCCGGGCACCAACTGGAGCTACTCCCACGCGAACTTCGTCCTCCTCGGCGAGGCCCTGGAGAAGATCACCGGAACCCGTCTGGACGCTCTGCTCCAGCGCGAGGTCCTGGGCCCGCTCGGCCTGCACGAGACCCGCAACAGCTACACCCCCGACATCCCGACCCCCGTCCTGCACGCCTTCACCTCCGAACGCGGCACCTACGAGGAGTCGACCTTCTGGAACCCCTCGTGGACCACCGCCCCCGGCGCCGTGGAGACCACCGACATCTGCGACCTGGAACGATCGGCCGTCGCCATCGGCGCCGGCGAACTGCTCTCCCCGGCCTCCTACCGGCAGCTGCTGGACCCGGGGACGGTAGGACTCGGCCACCCGACCGACACGTGCCCGTCCGCCCTCTGCATCCCGCAGACCGAGGCCACCCACTACGGCATGGGCGTCCTCGTCGTCGGCGGCTGGATCTCCCAGCACCCGCTGTTCTTCGGCTACTCCGCCTCCCAGGACTACCTCCCCTGCGAGCACCTGGCCATCGCCGTCTCGACCACCAACGGCCCGAGCGCCCCGGCCGACCACAATGCCCACACCATCGCCCAGCGCATCGCCGCCGCCCTCGCCCCGGGCCACCCCATCCCCGACTTCGGCTGAGCCGCCGCCCCTGCTCCTCCTCCGCCGGCCCCGTTCCGGCAGGATGACCTCGTGAGCTCTCCCCGCCGGCACGTCCACCGGATCACCAAGTACGACCCAGCCGACCGCAACGAGTGGGGCCACTACACCGGGACGCTGGACTCGGCCAGCGACCACGGGCCGGTCGAGGCCGCCTACCTCGCCGCGGTCGCCGCCTTCGCCGAGGCGGACGGCGTGCGGCACCTGACCATCCGCGAGCCCCAACTCGGGCCCGGCTTCACGCATTTCGGCCTGGAACCGGCAGTCGAGGGCCACGGCCTGGCCGGGCTTTTCCCGCCTGACCTGACCGGCTACCACGACGGCGCCCGGGTGGCACTGCCCGTCGCCCTGGAACTCGTGCGGGCCATGCTGCGCGACAACGGCGCCTGGTGCCGCCTGGAGAGCGACGACGGCTTCACCGTCCACGTCGGGTACGACCAGTACCTGTACGTGGGCACGGCCGGGCCCTGCGAACGGGCCGTGGCCCGCACCCGGGCGACGGGGCTCTTCCCGGAGCCGATGGACGCCTCCCCGTACGACCACGAGCCGGACGGTCTTGACGGACAGCGCCCGGCCGACGAGGTCTTCTGGGCCCGGGTGCGCTGGTGCGCGGCGACGGGCCGGGCCGGGCTCCTGGAGGAGAAGCCCGTCGGCAACCTCTCCCACTGGCACCGGCTCACCGACGACGGCGCGATCGAGGCGGTGCGGGCGCGGCTGGCCCCGCGTGCACAACTGGCCGTGTGGCCTGCTCTTTCCCCCGACGTGGCCGCCGTCCTGGCCGGCCTCCCGGAGGAGGACCTGATCGAGCTCGTCTGGGAGGACGCCGAGGGCCGGATCACCAGCACGATCGCCGACGAGGACGACTTCGCCGCCCTGACCGTCCGCGTCGCCGGAGCCCGCGCCGCCGCGGTCCTGCCGATGTGCGTCGACGAACGCACCCCCGTGCTCACCGCCGTCCTCCCCGACCCCGACGGCGTCCTGCGCGCCCGCTGGCGCACCGACCCGGCCCCCGGCGACCGGGACTGGGCCCTGCTGAAGACCCTGGGCCCCGGCCGGCCCGTGACCGGCACCGTCACCGGAACCACCGCCCCGGGCGCCGTCCTCGTCGACATCGGCGGCTTCACGGCCACCCTGGCCGACGCCGCCACCATCCCGGTCGGCCGCAGGGTCACGGCGCAGGTCCTCGACGTCGACATGGTCAGGGAACAGGTGTCCTTGTCCCTCATTTCGGCGCAGTCGGACGAGGCCTGACGGACGAGCCCGTCCGGCGGTGGCGACCGCGCCCCCCCCGCACGGGCTCGTCCCTGTAGTCAAC
>NZ_JBHYWI010000061.1:0-54906 GCF_042751525.1 Kitasatospora sp. NPDC059408 | reverse complement strand
CCGCGCCTCCCCCTCCGACTTCTCCTCGGCACCCGCCGGGTGCCGGTCCGTCAGCATTCCGTCTTCCGCGCGGCGCGGCGCTGGAAGCGCGCGGCGACCGGGCGGCGCAGGCCGCGGCGGGCCTCCTTCGCCTCGCGGACGAGGCGCTGGTGTTCGGCGTGGACCTGGAGCTCGTGGACCTGCTGCTGGATGAGCTCGTACTCGATCACGGTGTTCCCCTTGTGGGTTTCGTTCTTCGGTCTTCCCTGTTGACTAAGAGCTTCCTCTCCCAGAGGGGGGCACCACATCGGCAGGCTTCCCGATGTTTCGGGACCCGGATGCCTTAGATGAGGCCCCTCGGGCACGGCAAAGGCCCGGTTCCCTCCCGATCTGGGGGTGGAACCGGGCCTTAGGCCTTACTTAGGGGGCCTTAGATGCCTAAGACACCTTAGGAACTCAGGCAGAGACGCCCAGCTTCTCAAGGCTGTGCTTACTGTCCCTCCGCGGCAAGCCGCTCCAGGATCAGATCCTTCACGCGGGCGGCGTCCGCCTGGCCGCGGGTGGCCTTCATGACCGCGCCCACGAGCGCGCCCACGGCCGCGACCTTGCCGTCGCGGATCTTGGCGGCGACGGCCTCGTTCTCGGCGATGGCCTGGTCGACCGCGGCACCGAGCGCGGAGTCGTCCGAGACGACGGCCAGGCCGCGCTTCTCGACGACCTCGTCCGGCTCGCCCTCGCCGGCCAGCACGGCCTCGATGACCTGGCGGGCCAGCTTGTCGTTCAGCTTGCCCTCGGCCACCAGCGCGGCGACCCGGGCGACCTGCGCCGGGGTGATCGGCTGCTCGCTGAGCTCGGTGCCGGTCTCGTTGGCGCGACGGGCCAGCTCGCCCATCCACCACTTGCGGGCCTGGTCGGCCGGGGCACCGGCCGCGATGGTCTCCTGGATCGGCCCGACCGCACCGGCGTTGAGGACGGACTGCATGTCCTTGTCGGACAGGCCCCACTCGGCCTGCAGGCGGGCCCGGCGCACGCGCGGCAGCTCGGGCAGGGCGGCGCGCAGCTCCTCGACCCACTCGCGCGAGGGGGCGATCGGGACCAGGTCCGGCTCGGGGAAGTAGCGGTAGTCCTCGGCGTTGTCCTTGATCCGGCCCGAGGTCGTGCTGCCGTTGTCCTCGTGGAAGTGGCGGGTCTCCTGGACGATGGTGCCGCCGTCGGTCAGCACGGTGGCGTGGCGCTGGATCTCGAACCGGGCGGCCCGCTCGACGCTGCGCAGCGAGTTGACGTTCTTGGTCTCCGAGCGGGTGCCGAAGGTCTCGGTGCCGTTGGGGCGCAGCGACAGGTTCACGTCGCAGCGCATCTGGCCCTTGTCCATCCGGGCCTCGGAGACGCCCAGCGAGCGGATGACCTCGCGCAGCTCGGCGACGTACGCCTTGGCGACCTCGGGGGCCCGCTCGCCGGCGCCGGTGATCGGCTTGGTGACGATCTCGATCAGCGGGATGCCGGCCCGGTTGTAGTCGAGCAGCGAGTGGGTGGCCCCGTGGATGCGGCCGGTCGCGCCGCCGACGTGGCTGGACTTGCCGGTGTCCTCCTCCATGTGGGCGCGCTCGATCTCCACGCGGAAGGTCGAACCGTCCTCCAGCTGCACGTCGAGGTAGCCGTTGAAGGCGATCGGCTCGTCGTACTGCGAGGTCTGGAAGTTCTTGGGCATGTCCGGGTAGAAGTAGTTCTTCCGCGCGAACCGGCACCACTCGGCGATCTCGCAGTTGAGCGCCAGGCCGATCTTGACCGCCGACTCCACGCCGGTCGCGTTGACCACCGGCAGCGAGCCCGGCAAGCCCAGGCAGGTCGGGCAGGTCTGGCTGTTCGGCTCGGCGCCCAGCTCGGTCGAGCAACCGCAGAACATCTTGGTCTTGGTACCGAGCTCGACGTGGACCTCAAGGCCCATCACCGGGTCGTACGACGCGAGAGCGTCCTCGTAGGAGACCAGGTTCATGACGCTCACAGCGTCCCTTCTCACGTAAAGACTTGGGAGGTACGGGCCCGGCCGCCGCTCGCGCGGGGCCGGGCCGGGGCGCTCGGCCCGAAGAGTGGCCCTAGCCCAGCAGCACGTCGTCGGAGGCGAGCTGCCGCAGCTCGCGCACCAGCAGGGCGGTGCCGGTGATCAGCGCGGCGGCGCCGACGAGGGCGTTGACCAGCTTCAGGGTGTCGCTCTCCTCGCGGGCCTTGCGGACGTCCTTGACCACGGAGATCGCGCCGAAGGCGCTGGTGCCGATGGACAGCCACAGCCCGGGCTTCGAGTGCTTGAAGCCTTTGGCCTTCTCGATCTTGCTCACAGTGCCGGTGCCTCCTCCAGCAGGGTGTGCCCCCACTTGTCGTTGAGTGCGGCCTCGACGGCGCCGCCCACGCGGTACAGGCGGTCGTCCGCCATCGCGGGCGCGATGATCTGCAGGCCGACCGGGAGATTGTCCTCCGGGGCCAGGCCGACCGGCAGCGACATGGCCGCGTTGCCCGCCAGGTTGGACGGAATCGTGCACAGGTCGGCCAGGTACATCGCCATCGGGTCGTCGGCGCGCTCGCCGATCGGGAAGGCGGTGGTCGGCGTGGTCGGCGAGACCAGGACGTCCACCCCGGCGAACGCGGCGTCGAAGTCGCGCGAGATCAGCGTGCGCACCTTCTGGGCCGAGCCGTAGTAGGCGTCGTAGTAGCCCGAGGAGAGGGCGTAGGTGCCGAGGATGATGCGGCGCTTGACCTCGTCGCCGAAGCCGGCCTCGCGGGTCAGCGCGGTGACCTCCTCGGCCGAGCGGCTGCCGTCGTCGCCGACCCGCAGGCCGTAGCGCATCGCGTCGAAGCGGGCCAGGTTGGAGGAGCACTCCGACGGCGCGATCAGGTAGTACGCGGGCAGCGCGAGGGTGAAGGACGGGCAGGACACCTCGACGACCTCGGCGCCCAGCTCGCGCAGGAGCTCCACCGACTCGTCGAAGCGCTGCATGACGCCGGCCTGGTAGCCCTCGCCGGCGAACTCCTTGACGACGCCGATGCGCATGCCGCGCACGTCGCGCATCCTCGCGGCCGCGACGACGGCCGGGACGGGCGCGTCGATCGAGGTGGAGTCCAGCGGGTCGTGCCCGGCGATGGCCTCGTGCAGCAGCGCCGCGTCCAGCACGGTGCGGGCGCACGGGCCGCCCTGGTCCAGCGAGGACGAGAACGCGACCAGGCCGTAGCGGGAGACCGAGCCGTAGGTCGGCTTCACGCCGACGGTGCCGGTGACGGCGCCGGGCTGGCGGATCGAGCCGCCGGTGTCGGTGCCGATCGCCAGCGGGGCCTCGAAGGCGGCCAGCGCCGCGGCCGAGCCGCCGCCGGAGCCGCCGGGGATGCGGGAGAGGTCCCACGGGTTCCCGGTCGGGCCGTACGCCGAGTTCTCGGTGGAGGAGCCCATCGCGAACTCGTCCATGTTGGTCTTGCCGAGGATGACGACGCCGGCGTCCTTGAGGCGCGAGGTCAGCGTGGCGTCGTACGGCGGGATCCAGCCTTCGAGCATCTTCGAACCACAGGTGGTCGGGATGCCCTTGGTGGTGAAGACGTCCTTCAGCGCGAGCGGGACGCCGGCCAGCGGGCCCAGCTCCTCGCCCTTGGCGCGCTTCTCGTCGACCGCCTTGGCGGCGTTCAGCGCGCCCTCGGTGTCGACGTGCAGGAAGGCGTTGACCTTCTTGTCGACGGCGTCGATGCGGTCCAGGTGCGCCTGCGCGACCTCGACGGCGGAGACCTCGCCCTTGGCGATGGCGCTCGCGGTCTCGGCGGCGGTGTAGCGGATCAGGTCGGTCATCTCGGTCAGTCCTCCCCGAGGATCTGCGGCACACGGAAACGCTGTTCCTCGGCGGCGGGCGCGCTCGCGAGCGCCTGCTCCGGGGTGAGCGACGGCCGCACCTCGTCCGCCCGCATGACGTTGGTGAGCGGGAGCGGGTGGGAGGTCGGCGGGACGTCCTGTCCGGCAACCTCGGAAACGCGGGCGACCGCGCCGATGATCACGTCGAGCTGCTCGGCGAAGTGGTCCAGCTCTTCGGGCTTCAGCTCAAGACGCGACAGCCGGGCGAGGTGGGCGACCTCCTCGCGCGTGATGCCAGGCATGCAGCGATCCTCAGGGTGAGTTCTGGTGAGGCCCGGCGCTGCTTCAGCGGTGCCGGGCCCGGGCAGGAGCAGCCGGCTCGGCGCTCCCGTCCTCGTGGTCTTTGGACCCCATCCTATGGGGCCCGGCCCGGCCACCGGCCAACGAGTAACCGGCGGCGGCGGTTACTGCGGCCTGGTCCGGGCCCAACTCTGCGTCCCCGGCGCGTTGATCTCCATCTGCGCGGCCTGCACGGCCTGCACCACGGGGGGCAGGACGGGCGGCAGGACCGGCGGGAGTGTCGGGGGCAGGACCGGCGGCATCGCCGGCTTGCCGCCCGGGACCTTCTGCACGGCCGGCTTGATGCCGGGCGGCAGCGTGGCGGCCAGCCGCTCCACGGTCGGGCTGCCGGTGCGGTGCACCCGCAGCCAGGCGGTGGCCTGTTCGGGCGGCAGCGCGGCCGACACCAGCCAGCCCTGCACCGCGTCCACCCCCATGCAGTGCAGCCGCTCCCAGGTCTCGTCGTCCTCGACGCCCTCGGCGACCACGGTCAGCCCGAGCGAGTGCGCGAGCTCCACCGAGCAGCGGACCACCGCCGCGTCGTGGTCGTCGGCGACCATCCGGGAGACGAAGGAGCGGTCGATCTTCAGCTCGCCGACCGGCAGGCTGCGCAGCCGCACCAGCGAGGAGTGCCCGGTGCCGAAGTCGTCCAGGGACATACCGACGCCGTAGCCGCGCAGCTCCGCCAGGGTGTCGGCGGCCCGCCGCGAGTCGTCCAGCAGGAGCCGCTCGGTGATCTCCAGCTGGAGCGCGTGGGCCGGCACCTGGTGGCGCACCAGGTGCCCCGCGACGCGCTGCGCGAAGCCCGGGTTGAGCACGTCGCGCGGCGAGACGTTCACCGCGACCTGCACCTGCAGGCCCTGGTCGCGCCAGTACGCGAGCTGGCCGACCGCCGCCTCCAGCACGTAGTCGGTCAGCCGCGGCATCAGCCCGCTGGACTCCGCGAGCCCGACGAACTCGTCCGGCGACACCTTGCCCTGGCCCGGCCGCTCCCAGCGCAGCAGCGCCTCCAGGCCCACCACCCGGCCGTCGAAGGCCACCTTCGGCTGGTAGTGCAGCTGCACCTCGCCGGTCTCCAGCGCGCGGCGCAGGTCCCCCAGGAGCCCGATCCGGTACGGGGTGTCGGCGTCCTGCGTCTCGTCGTACTGCTCGACGCCGCTGCGCCCGCGCTGGGCGTGGCCCATCGCGACGTCGGCGCGGCGCAACAGCGACTCGGCGTCCTGGGCGTGCTGCGGGAAGACGCAGACGCCCGCGCTGGCCTCCAGGACGAGCAGCAGCCCGTCCAGCCGGATCGGGGCGGCGAGTTCGGCGATCAGGGCCTTGGCGACGCGCTCCAGGCAGTCCGGGTAGTTGATGCCGGGCAGCAGGACGGCGAACTCGTCGCCGCCCATCCGGGCCACCATCGGGCGGCCGCGGCGGTAGTGCCGGGGCAGGCCGGCGAAGACGTCGTCGATGGACTCGCGGGTGGGAGTGCCGACCGCGCCGCCGGAGCGCAGGGCGCGGTGCAGCCGGCGGGCGATGTGCACGAGGAGCCGGTCACCGGCAGTGTGGCCGAGGGTGTCGTTGAGTGATCGGAAGCGATCGAGGTCGAGCAGTATGAGACCGACGCTGTAGCCCTGTTCGTGCTCGGCGATCGCCTCCTGGGCGGCCAGCAGCAGGGCCTGACGGTTGGGCAGGTCCGTCAGCGGGTCGGTCAGCTGGTCGCGGGCGCGGTCCCGGGCGATCCGCCACGCCGCGACCAGGACGGCCAGCGGCACCGCGAACAGCGGCAACAGCTCGGGTTCGTACCGGTAGACCAGGACGGCCAGCGGGATGAGCGGCGCGGCTCCGGCCAGCAGCACGCCGAGCAGCAGGACCGCACCCGCCACCCCCTGCGGCGGGCGTGTGGGCGCGCCGCCGGTCGTACGATCCATAAGCCCTGTCCTCCGTCGGGCCCGCCCCGTCAGGCCGCCTTACGGTGAGGCACCGTGCCGGTACCGACTGCTGGCGGGCATGGAGCGACCCCGCGGAGTACCGGCTCAGCCGGTGCCCCCACCCCTGCTGACACTCTGTTGCGCTCCAGGGTATGCCGGGGCCCACCCGGTGGGCAGACTTTCGGACAACCGGAAACGCGCCACCGTGCCCGGGTGTCGCTCAGGGACACTGTGCCCGCTTTCGCTGAACGGCACCCGGTGACGTTGCATCAGGACGATAACAAGACGGATTCGGCCACTCGCGGCTCGGGTCAGCGCTCGGCGGGGGCCTCCTCGGGGCTGTCCTCCGGGGTGTCCTCGGAAGCGTCCTCCGGGGTGTCGAGTCCCAGGTGGGCGCGGGCGGCGGCGGGCCCGTCGGCGAGCAGGACGGCGAAGCCGGCGTCGTCCAGGACGGGCAGGCCGAGCTGAACGGCCTTGTCGTACTTGGACCCGGGGTTGTCACCGGCGACCACGAAGTCGGTCTTCTTCGAAACCGAACCGGTCACCTTCGCTCCGCGCGAGGTCAGCGCCTCCTTGGCGCCGTCCCGGGTGTGCCCGGCCAGCGTGCCCGTCACCACCACCGTCAGCCCCTCCAGCGGGCGCTCCGCCTCCTCCTCGTCGGCGGGCTCCTCGACGAAGCGGACGCCGGCCGCGCGCCACTTCTCCAGGATCCCGCGGTGCCACTCCTCCTGGTACCACTCGATGACGGACCGGGCGATCGTCGGCCCGACCCCCTCGACGGCCGCCAGCTCCTCCTCGGTGGCCGAGAAGATCCGGTCGAGGTCGCGGAACTCCCGTGCCAGCTCCTGGGCCGCGACCGGACCGACGTGCCGGATCGACAGGCCGTTGAGGAACCGCCAGAGCGGCCGGTCCTTCACCTTCTCCAGGTTCTCCAGCAGCAGGCCGGCCGTCTTCTTCGGCTCGCCCTTCTGGTTGGCGAAGAAGGTGGCGATCTTCTCCTTGCCGGTGCGGTCGTCCAGCTTGGGCATGCCGGTCTTCTGGTCGCGGACCAGCACCTTGATCGGCAGCAGTTGCTCCATCGTCAGCCCGAAGACGTCGCCCTCGTCCTTCACCGGCGCCTCGCCCGGCTCCAGCGGCTGGGTCAGCGCGGTGGCCGCGACGTAGCCGAGCCCCTCGACGTCCAGCGAGGAACGGCCGCCCAGGAAGGCGATCCGCTCCCGGATCTGGGCCGGGCAGAACTGGGCGTTGGGGCAGCGCAGGTCGATGTCGCCCTCGGACATCGGACGCAGCTCGGCGCCGCACTCCGGGCAGTGCGAGGGCATCACGAACTCCCGCTCGGTGCCGTCCCGCAGGTCCTCCACCGGCCCGAGGATCTCCGGGATGACGTCACCGGCCTTGCGCAGCACCACGGTGTCGCCGAGCAGGACGCCCTTGGCCTTGACGACCTGCTGGTTGTGCAGCGTCGCGTACTGCACCATCGAACCGGCCACCTTCACCGGCTCGGCCAGCACCGCGAACGGCGTGGCCCGGCCGGTGCGGCCGACGCCGACCCGGATCTCCGCCAGCCTGCCGGTGACCTCCTCCGGCGGGTACTTCCACGCGATCGCCCAGCGCGGGGACTTGGAGGTGGCGCCGAGGCGGCCCTGGAGGGCGATCTCGTCCACCTTGACCACGACGCCGTCGATCTCGTGCTCGACGGAGTGCCGCTGCTCGCCGAAGCGCTTGATGAACGCCCGCACCTCGTCGAGCGTCCCGACCACCTCGTTGTGCCGGGCGGTCGGCAGGCCCCACTGGCGCAGCAGGTCGTAGGCGTGCGACTGGTTGTCGATGTCGAAGCCGACCCGGGCGCCGATGCCGTGCACCACCATGTGCAGCGGGCGCGAGGCGGTGACCAGCGGGTCCTTCTGGCGCAGCGAACCGGCGGCGGCGTTGCGGGGGTTCATGAACAGCCGGATCAGCGCCCGGGGCCGCTTGCCCTCCTTGGCGCGCTCCTCGTTCTCCTGGCGGCGGCGCTCGTTCTCCTCCGCGAACGAGGCGTTGAGCGCGTCGAACGCCTCGGTCGGGAAGTAGACCTCGCCGCGGATCTCCACCAGCTCGGGGACGTCGTCGCCCTTGAGCTGCTGCGGGATCTCCTTGATGGTGCGGACGTTGGGGGTGATGTCCTCGCCCACCCGGCCGTCGCCGCGCGTCGCGGCCTGCACCAACTGGCCGTTCTCGTAGGTGAGGTTGACGGCCAGGCCGTCCACCTTGAGCTCGCACAGGTAGTGGTAGTCGATGCCGGCCAGCTCGCCCGCGACGCGCTCGGCCCAGGCGGCGAGCTCGTCGTCGTCCATGGCGTTGTCGAGGCTGAGCAGGCGCTCGCGGTGCTCGACCGAGGCGAACAGCTCGGTCGGGGCGCCGCCGACCTTCTGGGTCGGCGAGTCCGGGGTGACGAGGGCCGGGTGCTCGGCCTCCAGCGCCTCCAGCGCGCGCATCAGGCCGTCGAACTCGGCGTCGGAGACGACCGGGGCGTCCTGCTCGTAGTAGCGGGCGCGGTGGTCGGTGATCTCCGCCGCCAGCTCGGCGTGCCGCCTGCGCACCTCCGCCGGGACGTCCTCCCAGCCCTCGACAGCCACCACCGCAAGCCTCCTACGTTCTCATTCCGGGTTGTCCACCAGGCTCTGCGCCGCCCGCGCCGCGAGCAGCAGCGCCTTGCGCGCGTACGCCGGGGAGGCCCCGGCCAGCCCGCAGGTCGGTGTCACGAGCACACGACGGCCCAGCAGCTCCGGGGCGAACCCGAGCCTGCGCCACAAGGTCCTGACACCCTGGACACTACCGGCCGGGTCGGACACCTCCTGGTCAGTGGAGGGGACGACACCCGCGAGGATCGCCGTGCCCGCCTCGACGGCCTCGCCGAGGTCGTCGTCGGCGCGCTCGGTCAGCAGCGAGAAGTCCAGCGAGACGCCGGCGACGCCGGCCCGGCGCAGCAGCGGGATCGGCACCTCGGGCGCGCAGCAGTGCACGACGACCGGTGCGTCCAGGGCGCGGATCAGCTCGCGCAGCGCCTCCTCGGCGACCTGGCGGTCCACCGCGCGCAGCCGCTGGAAGCCGCTCGCGGTCTTCACCGAGCCGGCCAGCACGGCGGGCAGCGAGGGCTCGTCGAGCTGGAGCACCACCTCCGCGCCCGGCACCCGCCTGCGGACCTCGGCGAGGTGGCGGCGCAGGCCCTCGGCGAGCGACTCGGCGACGTCCCGGCAGGCGCCGCGGTCGGCGAGCGCCTTCTCGCCGTGCTTCAGCTCGATCGAGGCGGCCAGCGTCCACGGCCCGACGGCCTGGACCTTGAGCGGCCCCCGGTGGCCCTGGGTGTACTCCTCCAGCGCGTCGAGGTCCTCGCCGAGCCAGGAGCGGGCCCGCCGGGTGTCCCGGCCGGGGCGGTCGGCGAAGCGCCAGCCGCTCGGCTCGGTCTGCGCGAACAGCTCGGCCAGCAGGCCGGCGCTGCGGCCGATCATGTCGGCGCCCGGCCCGCGCGCGGGCAGCTCGGGCAGGAACGGCAGCTGCTCCAGCGCCCCGGTGGAGGTCCTGGCGGCCTCCCGGGCGTCGGTGCCGGGCAGCGAACCGACGCCGGTGGCGGCGCCGTGCAGGTCGGGGAAGGGGTGTGGGGTGCTCACCCGTCCGAGCCTAGTGCGCCGCCGACCGGCCCCGGATCAGTGGCCCGGGCGGACGGTGATGTCCGTGATCTCCGCGTCGCGGCTGGCGTCCAGGGCCGCGAGGACCGCCCTCGCGACGGACTCCGGCTCGATCCAGCGGCCGGCGTCGTAGGACCTGCCCTCCTGCTGGTGCACCTTGACCTGCATCGCGGTGGCGGTGCGGCCCGGGTACACCGAGGTGACGCGCACCCCGCCGGCGTGCTCCTCCTCGCGCAGCGCGTCGGCGAGCGCCTTGAGGCCGTGCTTGCTCGCCGCGTACGCCGCCCACTCGGCGCCGGCCCGCAGGCCCGCACCGGAGTTGACGAACACGACGTGCCCCTTGGCGAGGCGCAGCGAGGGCAGCAGGAGGCGGGTCAGCTCGGCCGGGGCGACGAGGTTGACGCCGAGCGTGTCGTTCCACACCTTGACCGGCAGGTCGCCGACCGGGCCGAGCTCGACCACGCCCGCGATGTGCAGCAGCGAGTCCAGCTCGACCGGCAGCTCCTGGTGGCCGAGGGCCCAGGCGAGCTTGGCCGGGTCGCCCAGGTCGCCGACCAGGGTGCGGGCGCCGGGGAAGCGCTCGCGCAGCTCGGCGGCGCGGCGGGCGTCGCGGGCCAGGAGCCAGAGGTCGTCGCCGCGCTCGGCGAGGCGCCCGGCCAGGACGGCGCCGATGCCGGAGCCGGCGCCGGTGATCAGATGTGCAGCCATGGGGCCGATCCTCTCAGGACTTGAGCTGCGCGAACACCTCGGCGGGCGTGTCCGCGAAGGAGATCAACTCGCCGAGCGGGCGCGGCAGGAAGCCCTCGGCGTCCATCCGCTCCAGCTGGCGGCGCAGGCCCGAGTAGAACCCCTCGCTGTCGAGGACGACGACGGGCTTCTCGAACATCCCGTGCTTCTTGAGCTCCAGCACCTCGGTGACCTCGTCCAGCGTGCCCAGCCCGCCGACCAGCACGACGATGGCGTCCGCGCGGGCCGCGAGCTCCGCCTTCCGCTCGGCCAGGTCGCGGGTCATCACGAGCTCGTCGGCGCCGTCGTACCCCTTGTGCTTCAGCATCTCGACCATGACGCCGACCAGCTTCCCGCCGGCCGCCTTCACCCCGTCGGCCAGCAGGCCCATCAGGCCGGCGTTCGAGCCGCCCCACACCAGGGTGTGCCCGCCCTCGCCGAGGAGCCGGGCGAACTCGGCGGCGGGGGCGGTGTAGCGGTCGTCGAGCGAGTACGCGGAGCAGAAGACAGTGATGTTCATAGTGTCGTCCGGTCTATCACGCGGACCGGGGACCGCTCACCGGGGTTTCAGGCCCGGACGGCCGGGCGCTCGGTCGTCGCGATGGTCGCGGAGCCGACCACCCGGGTGCCGTCGTACAGCACCACGGCCTGGCCGGGGGCGATGCCGCGGGCCGGCGAGTCCAGGTCGACGCGGAGCCCGCCGTCCACGACGGACGCCGAGACCGGCACCTCCTCGCCGTGCGCGCGCAGCTGGGCGGTGTAGCGCCCGTCGGCGGCCGGCTCGCCCCCGCACCAGCGCGGGCGGATCGCGGTCAGCCCGACCACGTCCAGGCCCTCGGCCGGGCCGACCGTGACGGTGTTGTTCACCGGCGAGATGTCGAGCACGTACCGCGGCTTGCCGTCCGGCGCCGGGCGGCCGATCCGCAGGCCCTTGCGCTGGCCGATGGTGAAGCCGTACGCGCCGTCGTGCTCGCCGAGCTTGGTGCCGTCCACGTCGAGGATGTCGCCGGTCGCGGTGCCGAGGTGCTTGGCGAGGAAGCCCTGGGTGTCGCCGTCCGCGATGAAGCAGATGTCGTGGCTGTCCGGCTTCTTGGCGACGGCCAGGCCCCGGCGCTCGGCCTCCTCGCGGATGACGTCCTTGGTGGTGTCGCCGAGCGGGAACAGCGAGTGGGCCAGCTGGTCGGCGTCCAGCACGCCGAGCACGTACGACTGGTCCTTGGCGGCGTCCACCGCGCGGTGCAGCTCTCGGCGGCCGTCCGGCAGGTCGACGATCCGGGCGTAGTGGCCGGTGCAGACGGCGTCGAAGCCGAGCGCGACCGCCTTGTCCAGCAGCGCGGCGAACTTGATCTTCTCGTTGCAGCGCAGGCAGGGGTTGGGGGTGCGGCCGGCCGCGTACTCGGCGACGAAGTCGTCGATCACGTCCTCGCGGAAGCGCTCGGCGAGGTCCCACACGTAGAAGGGGATGCCGATGACGTCGGCGGCACGGCGGGCGTCCCGGGAGTCCTCGATGGTGCAGCAGCCGCGGGCGCCGGTACGGAAGGACTGCGGGTTCGACGACAGCGCCAGGTGGACGCCGGTCACCTCGTGCCCCGCTTCGGCGGCACGGGCGGCGGCGACGGCGGAGTCCACCCCGCCGGACATCGCCGCGAGCACGCGCAGACGGCCAGTGGACGGAGCGGTCGGGGCACCCGGGAAATCAGTCATGATGCCCCCAAGCGTACGTGCTGCCCCCGGTGTTCCCCGAGCCGATATCGGGCCTCCGCCCGGGGCCCGGGCCGACGACGGACGCCGGCTCGGGGGCCGCAGGTCGACAGCGCCGGGGCGCGTGCCTTCGACGGGCGTTCAGACCCCCGAAGTGCGCGCCCGCGGAGCGGCTAGCGGCGGACCGACATCGGGCCCGCGTTGCGGGCGCGTTGGACGGCGGGGGCGATCGCCTGGGCCAGGGCCGACACGTCGTCCTGGGTGGAGGTGTGGCCGAGAGAGAAGCGCAGGGAGGCGCGCGCCAGGAGCGGATCGGCGCCCATCGCCAGCAGCACGTGGCTGGGCTGCGGGACGCCCGCCGAGCACGCGGAGCCGGTCGAGCACTCGATGCCCTGGGCGTCGAGGAGCATGAGCAGGGCGTCGCCCTCGCAGCCGGGGAAGGAGAAGTGCGCGTTGGCGGGCAGCCGGCCCTCGGGGGCCGGGTCGCCGTTGAGCACCGCGTCGGGCACGGCGGCGAGCACCGAGGCGATCAGGTCGTCCCGCAGCGCGCCGAGCGCCGCCGCGTGCTCGGCCCGCCGTTCGACGGCGATGGCCGCGGCCGCCGCGAAGCCGGCCGCGGCGGGGGCGTCGAGGGTGCCGGAGCGGACGTCGCGTTCCTGGCCGCCGCCGTGCAGCAGCGGGACGGGCGCGGCGCCGCGCGAGAGCAGCAGCGCGCCGATGCCGAACGGGCCGCCGATCTTGTGCCCGGTGACGGTGACCGCGGTGAGCCCGGAGTCGGCGAAGGACACCTCCACCTGACCGAGCGCCTGCACCGCGTCGGCGTGCATCGGGATGCCGAACTCGGCCGCCACGGCCGCGAGTTCCCGCACCGGCTGGACGGTGCCGACCTCGTTGTTCGCCCACATCACGGTGACCAGGGCGACCGAGCCCGGGTCCCGTTCGATCGCGTCGCGCAGCGCCTGCGGTTGGACCCGCCCGAGCCCGTCGACCGGCAGGTACTCGACGGTGGCGCCCTCGTGCTCGGAGAGCCAGTGCACGGCGTCGAGCACCGCGTGGTGCTCGACCGGGCTGCACAGCACCCGTGTGCGGGCCGGGTCGGCGTCCCGCCGGGCCCAGTACAGGCCCTTGACGGCGAGGTTGTCGGACTCGGTACCGCCGCCGGTGAGGACGATCTCGCTCGGCCGGGCGCCCAGCGAGTCGGCGAGCGACTCGCGGGCCTCCTCGACGACGCGGCGGGCCCGGCGGCCGGCCGCGTGCAGGGAGGAGGCGTTGCCGACGACACCGAGGTGCGCCGTCATCGCGGCGATCGCCTCGGGCAGCATCGGCGTGGTCGCCGCATGGTCCAGGTATGGCATAACCATCAGATTGTAGAGGGCCGTCCCCGGCACCGTTCCCGGCCTGCGCACCAGAATGCGACCTGATCCGAAAGACCCGTCCGAGCCGGGACCGCCGCGTCCGGCGCCGGTTTGACCCACTGCGCCGTCCGGTGGTTAGCCTGACGGACACTTCTCGTCGGAACTCGGGGGACGCCATGTCGCAGTCGGTCGACCGCGCCCTCACGCTGCTCGGCTCGCTCGGCGACGGACCCGTGACCCTGGAACAGGCGGCGACCAGCATCGGCGTCCACAAGTCCACCGCGCTGCGCCTGCTGCGCACGCTGGAGGAGCACGGCTTCGCGCAGCGCCAGCCGGACCGGCGCTACCGCCTGGGCGGCCGGCTGCTGTCGCTGGCGCACCGGGCGCTGGAGGAGATCGACGTCCGCCAGGTGGCCGCGCCGTACCTGGCCGCGCTGAACGCGCGCAGCGGACTCACCGTCCAGCTGGCCGTGCTGGAGGACGGCGAGGTGCTGTACGTCGACGAGGTCTCCGGGCCCGGCGCCCGGCGGCCGTCGCGGATCGGTCGGCGCGCGCCGGCCGCGGGGACGGCGATCGGCCGGGTGCTGCTGGCCGGGCGGCCGGAGGACGGCGCCCGCGAGGAGGAGCTGCCGCCGGAGCTGGCGGCGGTGCGCCGCCGGGGCTGGGCGGCGGAGTCCGCCGAACACCGCGAGCCGGTGACGTGCGTGGCCGCGCCGGTGTCGGGCAGCGGCGGGCGGACGGTCGCGGCGTGCGCGGTGAGCGCGCCGGTGAGCGAGGTGCCGCCGGGCGAGCTGGCCCGGATGGTGCCGGAGCTGCTGTGCACGGCGGAGGCGATCTCGCTGGCGTACGGCGGCTCGCCTACTCCTCGCTGGTGCGAGAACCGTTGCGGTGCCAGGCCCGCGGGGCGCGCCAGCCGTACTTGAGGGCGAGCATCCGCAGCACGAAGGCGGTGAGCGCGGCGGCGGTGCCGGTGGCGCCGGTGAGCCGGTCGAGGCCGATCAGCACGGCGACCAGGGCGGCGCCGACCAGGGCGGGCACGGCGTAGATCTCGCGGTCCCAGCGCAGCAGTGAGGGGATCTCCCCGGCGAGGACGTCCCGGACGACGCCGCCGCCGGCCGCGGTGACCATGCCGAGCGCGACGGACGCGACGGCACCGAGCCCGTAGTCGTGGGCCTTGGCGGTGCCGGTGACACAGAACAGTCCGAGCCCGAGCGCGTCGAGCGTCTGGACGGCGCGGTTGATCCGCTCGACCTCGGGGTGCAGGAAGAAGACGACGAAACCGGCCGCGAGCGGCGTCAGGAAGTAGCCGAGGTTGCTGAACGCGGCGACCGGGGTGGCCCCGATGACGAGGTCGCGCATGACACCGCCGCCGAGCGCGGTGACCTCGGCGAGCACGCAGATCCCGAAGATGTCCATGTTCTTGCGGACGGCGAGCAGCCCTCCGGAGAGGGCGAAGACGAAGATGCCGACGAGGTCCAGCGACTGCTGCACGTCGGAGGGGAAGATCTGCGAGGTCACGGGAACAACTATGACCTGCGCGGACCTCCCCCTCCGACGTCCTCCGGCGCCCGGTGCGTCAGGCCGTCGCGTCCACGAGGGTGCCCGTCCGGGTGTTCTCCGGGCCGTGCTAGTCGTTCCCCTCGCTCTGCTCGGGGAAGTGGCACGCGACTTGGTGCCCGGTCCGCATGACGGCCAGCGGGGGCTCCTGTGTGGCGCAGATCTCCTGCGCCTTCCAGCAGCGGGTGCGGAAGCGGCAGCCGCTGGGCGGGTTGATCGGCGAGGGGACGTCGCCCTTCAGCAGGATGCGCTCGCGGCCGGCGCGCTGGCGGCGGCGCGGGTCGGGCACCGGCACCGCGGACATCAGCGCGGTGGTGTAGGGGTGCATCGGGTTGCGGTAGAGCGAGTCCCGGTCGGCGATCTCGACGACCTTGCCGAGGTACATCACGGCGACCCGGTCCGAGACGTGCCGGACCACCGAGAGGTCGTGCGCGATGATCAGGTAGGTCAGGCCGAGCTCGCGCTGGAGGTCGTCCAGCAGGTTGACCACCTGGGCCTGGATCGAGACGTCGAGCGCGGAGACCGGCTCGTCGGCGACGATCATCTTGGGCCGCAGGGCGAGCGCCCGGGCGATGCCGATGCGCTGGCGCTGGCCGCCGGAGAACTCGTGCGGGTAGCGGTTGTAGTGCTCGGGGCTGAGCCCGCACAGCTCCAGCAGTTCCTGGACGGCCTTCTTGAGCCCGCCCTCCGGCACCGCGTTCTGGAGCTTGAACGGTGCGCCGACGATGGTGCCGACGGTGTGCCGCGGGTTGAGCGAGGAGTACGGGTCCTGGAAGATCATCTGGATGTCGCGGCGCAGCGGCCGCATCGCGCCGACGCCCAGGTGGGTGATGTCGGTGCCCTCGAACTCGATCGTGCCGGCGGTCGGCTCGTCGAGCCGGGTGACCAGCCGGCCCATCGTCGACTTGCCGCAGCCGGACTCGCCGACGACGCCCAGCGTCTCGCCGGCGTTGACGGTGAAGTCGATGCCGTCGACGGCCCGCACCGCGCCGGTCTGGCGTCGCAGCAGCCCGCCGCGGATCGGGAAGTGCCGGGTCAGGCCGGTCACCTTCAGCAGCGGCTCGCGGTCGGAGGCGGGCGCCGGCGACGCCCCGTTCAACTGTGCCTGGGGCGCGGCCGCCTGAGTGTCCGTCATCGGTTCTCTCCAGAAAGGTGGTACGAGGCCGGGCTCACAGCCGGGGCGCGATCTCTTCGGCGAAGATGCGGTGCCGCTCGGCGGCCGCGAGGTGGCAGGCCGCGTGGTGCCCGGGCGCGGCCTCGGCCAGCACCGGGACCTCGCTCGTGGAGCGCCCGCCGGTCTGCCCGGCGTACGGGCAGCGCGGGTGGAAGGCGCAGCCGCCGGGCACGTTGATCAGGCTGGGCGGCGTGCCCTTGACCGGTACGAGCCGGTCCTGGAGCTCCCGGTCGAGGCGCGGCATGGAGCCCAGCAGGCCCCAGGTGTAGGGGTGTTCGGGCGCGTCGAAGAGGGTCTCGGCGGGGCCGCGCTCGATGCACTTGCCGCCGTACATGACGAGGATGTCGTCGGCGAGCTCGGCGACCACCCCGAGGTCGTGGGTGATGATGATGACGGCGGAGCCGAACTCCTCCTGGAGGTCGCGGATGAGGTCCAGGATCTGCGCCTGGACGGTGACGTCCAGGGCGGTGGTGGGCTCGTCGGCGATCAGCAGGGAGGGGTCGTTGACCAGGGCCATGGCGATCATCGCGCGCTGGCGCATGCCGCCGGAGAACTGGTGCGGGTAGTCGTCCACGCGGCGGTCGGGCTGCGGGATGCCGACGCGGTCGAGCATCTCGATCGCGCGGGCGCGGGCCGCCCGCTTGGACGCGTCCGGGTGGTGCACCCGGTAGGCCTCGACGATCTGCGCCCCGACCGTGTAGTAGGGGTGCATCGCGGTCAGCGGGTCCTGGAAGATCATCGCCATCTCGCGGCCGCGCAGCTGGCGCACCCGTTCCGGGCCGGCCGAGACCAGTTCCTCGCCGTTCAGCCGGATCTCGCCGCTGATCCGGGCCCGCTTGGAGCGGTGCAGGCCCATGATGCCGAGCGAGGTGACGGACTTGCCGGAGCCGGACTCGCCGACGATGCCGAGGGTGCGGCCCTTGTGCAGGTCGAAGCTGACCCCGTCCACCGAGCGGACCAGGCCGTCGTCGGTGTCGAAGTGGATCCGCAGGTCGCGGACGGAGAGGAACGGGTCGCCGGCCGGGGTCTGCGCGGCGGGCGCCGTGGTCTTCTGGAGCTCGGTCACGAGAGCCTCACCCGGGGGTCGACGAGGGCGTACAGGAGGTCGACCACGAGGTTGCAGACGACGATGAAGAAGGCGGCGAGCAGGGTGACGCCGAGGATCTTCGGCAGGTCGTTGTCGGAGATCGCCTGGACGGCGAAGGCGCCGACGCCCTGCAGCGAGAAGACCTGTTCGGTGATGAGCGCACCGCCGAGGAGCAGGCCGAGGTCCATGCCGAAGATGGTGACGACGGGGGTGAGCGCGGCGCGCAGCCCGTGCCGGGTGACGACCTTGCGCTCGACCAGGCCCTTGGCCCGGGCGGTGCGGATGTAGTCCTCGCTCATCGTCTCCAGCATCCCGGCGCGGGTGAGCCGGGCGTAGAGGGCCGAGTAGAGGAAGGCCAGCGAGATCCACGGGAGGATCAGGTTGCGGGCCCACATGATCGGGTCGTCGGTGAAGTCGACGTACTGGAGGTTGTCCAGGATCGGCCACTCGTAGCTGAAGACCGTGAGCAGCAGCGCGCCGGTGAAGAAGACCGGCAGCGAGACGCCGGCGAGCGAGATGCCCATGGCGATGCGGTCGAAGACCGAGCGCGGCTTGAGGGCGGAGATGACGCCGGTGGTGACACCGGAGACCAGCCAGAGCACGGCCGCGCCGATGGCCAGCGAGAGCGTGATCGGGATGCGCTTGGTGAGCTCGGGCCAGACTTCGAGGTGGTTCTTGAAGGAGTAGCCGAAGCACGGTACGTGGCAGGTGACCGGGTCCGGGCCGAACTTGTACTCGGCGCCGCCGACCAGGCCCTTCAGGAAGTTCCAGTACTGGGTGTACAGCGGCTGGTCGAACCCGAGGTTACTCTTGACGGCCGCGATCGCCTCCGGCGACGGGTTCTTCCCGACGTACTGGGCGGCCAGCTGGTCGGCGGTCTCGCCGGCGATGCGCGGGAGCAGGAAGAAGATCGCGAAGGTGACCGCGCTGACCACCAGCAGCAGTACGACGGCCGCGAATGTCCTGCGGATGATGTAGGCAAACACAGTTGGGCGGCTCCGGCGGCCCGCCACCGTCCGGGGTCTGCCGGACGGTGGCGGGCGCCGCTGCCTTCACCTGCCTTCAGGGATGCGGAGCCAGGCTCTTTACTTGGTGGTGCCGATGTTCAGGTAGTCGTACTGGCCCGAGAAGGCCGACGTGGAGACCAGGTTGGTGGCGTTGTCCGGGCGGTACAGGAAGACCTTGGCGTACATCAGCGGGACGTAGACCGCCTGGTCCATGATCTTCTTGTCGATGTCGCCGTAGATCTTCTCGCGGGCCGCCTGGTCGGTGTTGGCGATCGCGTCGTCCAGCAGCTTGTTGATCGCGGGGTCGTTCAGCTGGGCCAGGTTGCTGTTGCCGGAGGCCTTGATGGCGCGGCCGTCGGCGATCTGCTGCAGGAAGCCGTAGCCGGTCGGCCAGTCGGCGCCCCACTGCATCATCATCAGGCCGATGTTGTGGTCCTGGGTGAACTGCGGGGAACCGGCGTTGTCCGAGAAGTACTTGCCCTGCGGGTACTTCTGGATCTCGACGTTGATGCCGACCTTCTTCAGCGCGGCCTGGATCGCGGTCGCCGCCTGGATCTCGGGGTCGCGCTCGGTGCGGGCGGAGATCACGGTGCTGAAGCCGTCCGGCTTGCCGCAGGCCTTGAGGGCGTCCTTGGCCTTGCCCTCGTCACCCTTGTTGTCCGGGGTCGCCCAGGTGTTGAAGTCCTGGTGGCCCGGGATGTCCGGCGGGAGCACGGTGCTGGCGATCGCACCGCGGATCGGGCCGCCCTCGACGGTCTGCACCGAGAGCTTGTCGATCGCGTACTGGACGGCCTTGCGGCACTCGACGTTGTCGAACGGCGCGACCTTGGTGTTGATCGCGGTGTAGATCAGGCGGCCGCCGTAGGAGCTGTCGCTGCTGGCCTTGAGCTTCGGGTTCTGCAGGATCTGCGCCTGGGTCTGCGGGTCGACGCCCAGGCCCACCAGGTCGACCTGCGCGTTGCCGGCGATCAGGTCCTTGTCGATGGTGGCCTGGTCCATGCCCATCTTGACCACGATCTTGTCCGCGAGCTGCTTGCGGATCGGGTCGGTGCTCGGGTCCCAGTTGGTGTTCGGCACCAGGGAGAGCTGCTTGCCGTCGTCGTAGGACGCGAACTTGTAGGTGCCCGAGGAGACCACGTGCTTGACGTAGCCGGCGCCGTCGTCCTTGGCCTGCGGGACCGGGACCGTCTGCGGGGCGCTGACCAGGTAGTCGAAGTCCGCGAACGGCTGCTTCAGGTGGAAGACGATGGTCAGGTCGTCCGGGGTCTCGATCGAGTTCAGGCCGCCTTCCTTGTCCTTGTACGGACCCTGGTAAGGCGTGGCGTTGTCGACCAGCAGGTCGTGGAAGTAGGTCGGGCCGTTGGAGTTCACGTCCGGCGCGAAGTTGGAGCGCTCGACGGCGTACTTGACGTCCTTCGAGGTGATCGCGGAGCCGTCGTCGTACTTCAGGCCGGGACGCAGCTTGTACGTCCAGGTCAGGCCGTCGGCGCTGGGCTGGCCGAGGCCGGCCGCGAGGTCCGGGACGAGCTTGTTGCCCTGCGCGCCGGGGCCCGGGGCGAAGGTGGTCAGCGGACGCCCGTACAGGCGCGAGAAGTTGTAGATGTAGGCGTAGTAGGTGTTGCCCGGGTCGAAGGAGTCCGGGGTGCCCTTCATCTCGTAGGTGACCGTCCCGCCCTTCTTGTCCGAGGCGTTGACGACCCCCTTCGTGGCGGCGTCGGCGCCGCCGCCGGCCGCGCTGCTGGAGGAGCCACCTGTGGTCTTGCTGGACGTGCATCCGGTCACGACGAGGACTGCGGCAGCTGCCACCGCGGTCAGCGCGACGGTACGGGACCTACGCATGGGTGAGATCAACCCCTTGAGGATGTGGAAACGGTGAAGGTTCCTGACGCAGGGTCAGTTGCTCTTGGGATCGAGGGCGTCACGCAGCCCGTCGCCGAGCAGGTTGAAGGCGAGCACGGTGAGGAAGATCGCCAGACCGGGGACCACCATGAACTGGGGGTCCACCTGGTAGTACTTGATCGCGTCGTTGAGCATGCCGCCCCAGGAGGCCTGCGGGGGCTGGATGCCGACGCCGAGGAAGCTGAGGCCCGCCTCGAAGAGGATGTTGGTCGGGATCAGCAGGGTCGAGTAGACCAGGATCGGACCGACCAGGTTGGGCAGCAGTTCCTTGAACAGGATGAACGGGCCGCGGGCGCCGAGGCTGCGGGCCGCGTGCACGAACTCCCGCTCGCGCAGCGAGAGGGTCTGTCCGCGCACGATCCGGCCCATGTAGGGCCAGTTGAAGAAGCCGATCACGAAGATCAGCACCAGGAGGTGCAGCGGGAGGCCGTGCAGGCCGAACGCGCCGCCCTGCAGCGAGGTCGAGATCGCGATCGCGAAGAGCAGCAGCGGGAACGCGAGGAAGACGTCCATGATCCGGCTGATCAGCGTGTCCACCCAGCCGCCGTAGTAGCCGGCCATGACGCCGAGCACGGTGCCGATCGTGTTGGACAGCAGCGTCGCGCCGAAGGCGACCAGCAGGGAGACCCAGGAGCCCTCGATGACACGGGCGAGCAGGTCGCGGCCGGTGAGGGGGTCGACGCCGAGCGGGTGGTCCCAGCTCATGCCGCCCCAGTCCCCGAGCGGCAGACCGCCGAGGTTGGCGTCCAGCAGGTCCTGGTTGAAGGCGTCCGGGTCGAGGCCGAACAGTCCCTCGATCGGCTTGGCCAGCACGGCGAGCAGGATCAGCAGGATCACGACGATGCCGCCGACGACGGCCAGCTTGTCCCGTTTGAAACGGGTCCAGGCGATCTGGCCGAGGGAGCGGCCCTCGATCTTCTGGGCCGGGCTCGCGGGGGCGGGTGCCTCCGGATCGTTCCCGGCGGTGGTGACGGATGTGGTCATGTCAGTAGGTCCCCTCGCCGACGGTGGCCGGCCCACGGGTGCCGGTCGCCGGCTTCGGCGGTGCGGCTATGCGGACGTGCGGAGGTGCTAAGGAGCGGGGTTTCGCGGCAGTGCGGCAGTGCGTCGTGCACGGTGCACTGCCACCACGCGGGATGGGCGTCGCGTGGCTGGAGCGGTCGGCGTGCGCGTTGACCTTTGTGGGGTTCCGAGTTCGCGCGGTGCGTTGCGCAGAACTCTCTGCCATCCGAACTGGCTTGCGCCAGCCCTGCCAAGCGACAGATGCCCAACTGTGATCTGCGTGCATGCACCTCCACGATCATCGGCATATCCCTCTTCACACGGTCGTGATAACCGTGTCAAGATGCCTGACACCCGCAGCCGCGAAGTCGTCCGGAAAACGCCGAAGCCGACCTGACGCAAAGTCAAGTCGGCTTCTGGAAATGGGTTTTGGCGGGTTTAGCGGTTCAGCGCCCCGGGTATCCGGGCCACGGCCGCTGGGGCGGCTGCGGCTGCCCGTGCCAGCCCGGCCCGGTCTGCTGCGGGTAGTACGGCGGCGCCTGGTGGCCCGGCGGCGGCACCGGCGGGTAGGCACCGGTCGGCCGGGCGAGCCCGGCCGCCTCGCGGTCGTAGAACGGCCGCGCCTTGGCCCGCATCCACAGCGCCACCGGGTCGTACTCGTCCGCCATCGCCACCGTGGACACCGCCAGCCCCTCCGGGGCCACCGCGATCGCCCGCTGCATCAGCGCGCGCACCGCCTCCACGGCCGGCGGGGAGCCGTCGTACAGGTCCAGGCCGATGGCCAGGTACGGTTCGCCCACGGCCGGCTGCACCCAGGCCCGGCGCAGCGCCCGGACGGCCCGCACCTCGCGCGCCTGGTGCTCCAGCAGCGCGAAGAACTGCTGGGCGTTCACCTGCGGCTCGCTGAGCCTCAGCGGCCCGGCCGGCAGCCGGTCCAGGCCCCCCGCGATCCGCCGCAGGTCCGCCCACGGCACGCCGACCCCGCCGCCCGGGGCGTGCGGGTTCAGCCACAGGCCCCAGCGGGTGCGGTACAGCGACGCGGCGATCTCGCGCCCGGAGACGACCTCGTGGGCACGCGCCCAGCCGGAGGCCGCCAGCTGCTCGGGGGAGGTGACGGCCGGCGCGTAGCCGTGGCCGCTGATCTCCATGTTCCCGTACTGGGCGTCCGGGCTGCCCGGGGTGCCGTGCCACAGCAGCATCCAGACCTGGCCCTCGGCCAGGGCGCGGAGCAGTTGCTCGTACGCCTCGTAGCGCTCCGGCGCGACCTCGCGCAGCGCGCGCTCCAGCACGCCCGGATCCGCGCCGGGGCGTCCGGCCGGTGCCTGGCCCCAGGGCCCCGGTGCACCACCGGACACCGCTCCCGCACTCATGCGCCCACCTCGCCGCGCCTCTTTCCTCACCTGCCGCCGGCCCGTCGGCCGTCTGCACGCACCCTATGGCGCGGCACCGGCCGACGCCACGGCGACGTGCCTACGAACGAACCCCGTCACACCCGCGCGTAGAACGGCAGCACCCGGGTGAGCAGCCACTCGACCACCGGATCGTCGGCGAGGTCGAGCAGCACGAGGTGGACGCCGCCGGGCAGCGGCGCGGTTCCCAGCGCGCGGCCGAGCGCCTCGTTCACCGCCGCCGGGTCGGCCGGGGCGGCCGGGTCCAGCTGCACGCCGATGAACATCACGGTCGGCTCGCCCTCGATGCTCGCGAGCGCGCGGCGCGCGGTCAACACTCCCGGCAGGGCGGCGAGTTCGGCCCGACAGACGGCCAGGAAGTGCTCCGGATCCTCCCCCGGCACGGGCTCGCGCAGCGCGACCCGGCCACCGGTCGGCGCCGAGGGGTCCTCCCAGCGGTCCTCGCGCGGACCGCGGCGCAGCTCGGCGACGCCCTGCGGCGGCACCGGGATGCCCACCGCGGCCTCGGGGTTGACGGCGATCCCGACGCCCAGCGGCAGCCCGCGGGCGAACTCCCAGGCCGGGGCGACCGCGAACGCCATCCCCGGCGCCTGCTGGAGGAACACCTCCTGCGAGGAGAAGACCGGGACGTACGGCTCGCCGCCCAGCTCGATCGTCGGCAGGTCCAGCGACTGCCCCTGCGGGTCGCCGCCGGCGGGCAGCGGGATCCACACCTGGCTGCGGGCCAGCACCTCGACCACCCGCGGCGTCGCGCCCGGATCGCCCAGCGCGGCGGTGAGCACCTGCTCCAGCTCGTTGGCCGGCCAGGCCCCGCCCGGCGGCGGCGTGTCCGGGCCGCCCCACCCCTGCTGCTGCTCCACCGGGTACCCCATGCGCCCCTGTACCGCCCTCTGCCGGTCGGCCGCCCACTGCTGCCGACGCGCAGCAGTCTAGGGTGCGTGTTCCCTTGTGTGGCGTGTGGCCGGGTCCCCTGTGGTGTGTGACCGGGTCCCCCCTCCCATCGGTGCCGCGGACGTGCCATGATGTGCGCGTCCGACGGCGTCGTGCGCAGTCGGCCCCACTAACTCCATACCGGCCGCTCGAACCCGCGCGGGAGAGTCCGGAGTGCCCCGTCTGGTGGCACGGCCGGCGCCGAAGGAGCAAGTCCTCCCCGGAATCTCTCAGGCCCCCCTACCGCACGGGTTAGGCACATCTGGAAAGCGGCGCACGGCCTGTCGTGCGCCCACCCACGGTGCAAGCCGCCATCCTGTCCGGAAAGCTGGAAACAGCGACGGGCCGCTGCGCGGTGAAGCTCTCAGGTTCGACGACAGATGGGGAGACCCACGCCGCCGCATGCCCGCGCGCAGGAGTCGGTCCCCGAGCGGGTCCGGTCCGGCGCGTGCACCCCTGAGTGCCCAGACCGAGGAGTTCCCAGGCCATGTCGTCCCTCCGCCTCACCGCGCTCGACGCGCTGCACCGCGCCCTCGGCGCGACCATGACCGACTTCGCCGGCTGGGACATGCCGCTGCGTTACGGCAGCGAGCGCGAGGAGCACCTCGCCGTCCGCACCAAGGCCGGTCTGTTCGACCTGTCCCACATGGGCGAGATCACCGTGACCGGCCCGCAGGCCGGCGAGATGCTGGACCACGCGCTGGTCGGCTTCGTCTCCGCCCTCGGCGTCCTGCGCGCCCGCTACACCATGATCTGCGCCGAGGACGGCGGCATCCTGGACGACCTGATCGTCTACCGCCTGCGCGAGGACTCCTTCCTCGTCGTCGCCAACGCCTCCAACGCCCAGCTGGTGCTGGACGAGCTGATCGCCCGCGCCAAGGGCTTCGACGCCGTCGTCACCGACGACCGCGACACCTACGCGCTGATCGCCGTCCAGGGCCCGGAGTCCACCGCGATCCTCGCGAAGACCACCGAGGCCGACCTGCCCGGCCTGAAGTACTACGCGATCCTCCCGGCCCGGGTGGCCGACCGGGACGTGCTGCTCGCCCGCACCGGCTACACCGGCGAGGACGGCTTCGAGATCTTCTGCGCCCCGGCCGACGCCGAGCCGGTCTGGCAGGCGCTGACCGCCGCCGGCGAGGGCCACGGCCTGGTGCCGTGCGGCCTGTCCTGCCGCGACACCCTGCGCCTGGAGGCGGGCATGCCGCTGTACGGGCACGAGCTCTCCACCGACCTGACCCCGTTCGACGCCGGCCTCGGCCGGGTCGTCCGCTTCGACAAGACCACCAACGACGGCGCCTTCGTCGGCCGCAAGGCCCTGGAGAAGGCCGCCGCCGAGGCGGAGTCGACCCCGCCGCGCGTCCTGGTGGGCCTGGTCTCCGAGGGCAAGCGCGTGCCGCGCGCCGAGTACACGGTGGTCTCCGCCGACGGCGCCCCGATCGGCCGGATCACCTCGGGCGCGCCGTCCCCGACGCTGGGCAAGCCGATCGCGATCGCCTACGTGGACGCGGCCCACGCCGCCCCCGGCACCGCCGTCGCGGTGGACGTGCGCGGCAAGCACGAGCCGGTCGAGGTCGTCGCCCTGCCGTTCTACAAGCGCGCCCGCTGAGGATCTTCCCGGGCCCTCGGTCACCACTGATCCGCGACGAAGCCGTCCGCGCGGCGGCCCGCTTCGTCGTACCCGCTTCCCATCCTGGAGAATGACGCCATGAGCAACCCCCAGCACCTGCAGTACACCAAGGAGCACGAGTGGCTGACGGCCGCCGAGGACGGTGTCTCGACGGTCGGCATCACCAAGCACGCCGCGGACGCGCTCGGTGACATCGTCTACGTGCAGCTGCCCGAGGTCGGCGACGAGGTGACCGCCGGCGAGACCTGCGGCGAGCTGGAGTCCACCAAGTCGGTCAGCGACCTGTACTCCCCGGTGACCGGCGAGGTCGTCGAGGTCAACCAGGACGTCCTGGACGACAACGCCCTGGTCAACAGCGCCCCGTTCGAGGGCGGCTGGCTGTTCAAGGTCAAGGTGGAGTCCACCGACGAGCTGCTCAGCGCCGACGAGTACACCGCCTTCATCGGCGGCTGACCAGGCCCTTGGCGCGGCGGGCCGCAGCGCGGCGGCCCGCCCCCCTCACCGCCCACCCGTCACCCGCCGCCGCCCTTCCGAGGGCGCACTTCGCGCGGCGGTCCCGATTCCTCCTTCGCCCCGGGAAGACCACACCATGACGGTTCTCAACGAATCCCTGCACTCGCTCGACCCGGAGATCGCCGCCGCGGTCGACGCCGAGCTGCACCGCCAGCAGACCACCCTGGAAATGATCGCCTCCGAGAACTTCGCCCCGGTGGCGGTCATGGAGGCCCAGGGCTCGGTGCTCACCAACAAGTACGCCGAGGGCTACCCCGGCCGCCGCTACTACGGCGGCTGCGAGCACGTCGACGTCGTCGAGCAGATCGCGATCGACCGCATCAAGGCCCTGTTCGGCGCCGAGCACGCCAACGTCCAGCCGCACTCGGGCGCGCAGGCCAACGCCGCCGCGATGTTCGCGCTGATCCAGCCGGGCGACACCATCCTGGGCCTGAGCCTGGCCCACGGCGGTCACCTGACCCACGGCATGAAGATCAACTTCTCCGGCAAGCTCTACAACGTGGCCGCGTACCACGTCGACGAGAAGAGCGGCCAGGTCGACATGGCCGAGGTCGAGCGCCTCGCCAAGGAGCACCAGCCGAAGCTGATCATCGCCGGCTGGTCCGCCTACCCGCGCCAGCTCGACTTCGCCGAGTTCCGCCGCATCGCCGACGAGGTCGGCGCCCTGCTCATGGTGGACATGGCGCACTTCGCCGGCCTGGTGGCCGCGGGCCTGCACCCGAACCCGGTGCCGTACGCGGACGTCGTCACCACCACGACCCACAAGACCCTGGGCGGCCCGCGCGGCGGCGTCATCCTGTCGAAGGCCGAGTGGGCCAAGAAGATCAACTCCGCGGTCTTCCCCGGCCAGCAGGGCGGTCCGCTGGAGCACGTGATCGCGGGCAAGGCCGTCGCGTTCAAGGTCGCCGCGTCCGAGGAGTTCAAGGAGCGCCAGCAGCGCACCCTGGACGGCGCCCGGATCCTCGCCGAGCGCCTGCTGCAGGCCGACGTCGCCGAGGCCGGCGCCTCCGTGCTGTCCGGCGGCACCGACGTGCACCTGGTGCTGGTCGACCTGCGCAACAGCCAGCTCGACGGCCAGCAGGCCGAGGACCGCCTCCACGAGGTCGGCATCACGGTCAACCGCAACGCGATCCCGAACGACCCGCGCCCGCCGATGGTCACCTCCGGCCTGCGCATCGGCACCCCGGCCCTCGCCACCCGCGGCTTCGGCGCCGAGGACTTCCGCGAGGTCGCCGACATCATCGCAGAGGCCCTCAAGCCGGGCTTCGACGAGACCGTCGCCGCCGGCCTGAAGGCCCGCGTCACCGCGCTGGCCGAGAAGTACCCGCTCTACCCGAACCTCTGATCGCCGGGGGTGGGTGACCGGCCTCACGCCGGTCGTCCACGGGAGTTTCCGGGGCACCGCGCACACTGGAAAGACGCGCGGTGCCCCTCCTCATGCTGCGCCTACGCACAGCAACGCAATGTCCGTCCACGAGACCAGACAAGGACGTCCCCCCGTGGCCCTCAGTGTCTTCGACCTTTTCTCCATCGGTATCGGCCCGTCGAGCTCCCACACGGTCGGCCCGATGCGCGCCGCCCGGATGTTCGCCCGGCGGCTGCGGTCCGAAGGCCTGCTGCCCGGGGTGGTGAGCGTCCGCGCCGAGCTGTACGGCTCGCTCGGCGCCACCGGCCACGGCCACGGCACCCCGAAGGCCGTCCTGCTCGGCCTGGAGAACAACTCCCCGCGCACGGTCGACGTCGACCAGGCCGACCGGGACGTCGAGCGGATCACCGCCGAGAAGCGGCTCAGCCTGCTCGGCGAGCACCCGATCGACTTCGACCCCGACACCCAGCTGATCCTGCACCGGCGCCGCTCGCTGCCGTACCACGCCAATGGGATGACCCTGTGGGCGTTCGCGGCCGACGGCTCGACGCTGCTGGAGAAGACCTACTACTCGGTCGGCGGCGGCTTCGTCGTCGACGAGGACGCGATCGGCGCCGACCGGGTCAAGCCGGACGACACCGCGCTGAAGTACCCCTTCCGCACCGGCGAGGAGCTGCTGCGCCTCACCCGCGAGACCGGGCTGTCGATCTCCGGCCTGATGCTGGAGAACGAGAAGGCCTGGCGCAGCGAGGAGGAGATCCGCACCGGGCTGCTGGAGATCTGGCAGGTCATGCAGGAGTGCGTCCGCGCCGGCATGTCCCGCGAGGGCATCCTGCCGGGCGGCCTCAAGGTGCGCCGCCGGGCGGCGGCCGCGGCCCGCGCGCTGCGCGCCGAGGGCATCGGCCCGGCCAACGCGATGGAGTGGGTGACGCTCTACGCGATGGCGGTCAACGAGGAGAACGCCTCCGGCCGCCGGGTGGTCACCGCGCCGACCAACGGTGCGGCCGGGATCATCCCCGCCACCCTGCACTACTACCTGAACTTCATCCCGGGCGCCGACGACGACGGCATCGTCCGCTTCCTCCTCGCGGCCGGCGCGATCGGCATGCTGTTCAAGGAGAACGCCTCCATCTCCGGCGCCGAGGTGGGCTGCCAGGGCGAGGTCGGCTCCGCCTGCTCGATGGCCGCGGGCGGCCTCGCCGAGGTCCTCGGCGGCTCCCCCGAGCAGGTCGAGAACGCCGCCGAGATCGGCATCGAGCACAACCTCGGCCTCACCTGCGACCCGGTCGGCGGCCTGGTCCAGATCCCGTGCATCGAGCGCAACGGCATGGCGTCCGTCAAGGCCGTCACCGCCGCCCGCATGGCCCTGCGCGGCGACGGCCGGCACCACGTCTCGCTCGACAAGGCGATCAAGACGATGAAGGAGACCGGCGCCGACATGAAGATCAAGTACAAGGAGACCTCCCGCGGCGGCCTCGCCGTGAACGTCATCGAGTGCTGATCGCCCCGACGTGACGAACGGGCCCCCGGACGGCGTGACCGTCCGGGGGCCCGTTGTGTTGCGGCGGCCGGCCCGCCGGCCGTTACTCCTGCGCGGCGCGGCGGCAGGCGTTGCCGGCGATGACGGCGGGGACGTAGTCCTCCCGCAGGAGGTGGTAGCAGTTCTGGAAGGCGGCCTGGCCCCCGGCCGCGCCGATCAGGCAGGCGTCCTCCGCGATCTGGGCGTCGGCGTCCGGCTTGTTCTCCAGGACGTAGTAGAAGCAGCCCTGCGCGGTCGCGCTCGCGGCCGGCGCGAGGGCGACGACACCACCCAGCGCGAGGGTGAGGCCGGTGGCCGCGGCGGCGATCCGTCGTACGAGCTTCATGGTCGGCAAATCCTTCCGGTCGTCACGGAGTCGGCGGACGAGGGGCGAACGCTTCGTCCACCAACTCCCGGTCCCGGCAAGAGATACCGAAGTAGCCCGCCGACCGCCCGGGGCCGCGCCGACGACCCGCCAAGATCACCCGAAGGCGAGGAGGGCCAGCCCGGCGGCCAGGATGCCGAGGCCCGACCACGAGACGGCCGGCAGCCGTTCGCCGAGCACCGCGACGCCGAGGAGGGCGGCGACGGCGGGCTCGGCGAGGGTGAGCGTCGTGGCGGTCTGGGCCGTGGTGCGGCGCAGGCCGTGGCCGAAGAGGCGGTACGCGAGGAAGGTCGTGATCACGGCCAGGTGGAGCACGATGGCCGCTCCCCGGAGCGAGACCAGCCACGGCCCGCCGCCGAACACCACGACGGGCAGCACGAGGACGGCGGCCGCGCCGAACATCGCGCCCATCACCCCGGCCGACGCGTGCCCGCGCCCGATCAGTGCGCCGCCGATGAGCGAGTACGCGGCGTACGAGAGCCCGGAGAGGGCGGCCAGCAGCACGCCGAGGAGGTCCACCGGCGCACCGCCACCGGTGAGTTCGGGACCGAGGACGAGCACCGCGCAGCCGAGGACGGCGGCAGCCGTGGCGACGGCCCACCGGGTGCCCGGTAGCTGCCGCCCGGCGATCCAGCCGAGGAGGCCGGTGAACACGGGGGCGCTGCCGAGCGCGATCACGGTGGAGACGGCGACGCCGGTGCGCGTCACGGCCGGGTAGAACGTGAGCGGGTAACCCACCACCGCGACGGCGCCGAGGGCGAGCAGCCGGCGCTCGCCGCGGGTGCACGCCCCGGGCAGGGCGCGGGCGTCGCGGCTGGAGAGGAACAGGAGGAGCCCGCCGAGGACGAGCGCGGCGGCCCCGAGGACCGCCGGGGGCGCACCGGCGGGCGCGAGGGAGCTCGCCGTCCCGGTGGTGCCCCAGAGCACGGCGGCGGCCAGGATCGGCAGCGGACCGCGCAGGCGGCCGGGGGCGGGAGCCGCCGAGGGGGCGGGGGCGGGGCGGGCGGACGTGCGGGTACGAGTGCGGTTCGGCACAGTGGTGAACTTCCGTCGTCGAAGACCGTCTTGGGACTGGTTTCGAAAACGGGCGCACGCGACGGACCCCCGGCGGCAGGGGCCGGCCGGGGCCGCGGGTCAGATCACCTGCGCGCGCCCGATCAGGCGCGGAGCGGTGGCAGCGCGACGCGCCAGTACGGGTTCACGCCCCCGATGCTACGTCAACGGCGCATGGTGCACGCTCGCCCGAAAGCGTTAACGGCCGCCCCCACCCGCACGGGGACGGCGACACCGGTCGGGCGGCCCCCTCGGGGGCGATCATTTGTGAATATTCACAGGCGACATCGTTAACTTATGCAAATTCCCAAGGTGAAGTAGGTTACAAACCTTTCAATCCAAGCTGCCCGGTTTGCCCACATGCTGAGATCCGTGCCATAGTCGACACATCGGACTTCGACTGGCCCGACCTGGCACAGTCGACGCCCATCGCGCGGCACGCACCCCCTTGGCCGGCGCGATGACCTGCACGGGCCCCCATCCGCCGGACCACGGCGATTCCAGGGGGCCCTGCGTGTTTTCCGGACCCTGCCGCGTCAGTGGCGCTCGCGGATCTTCAGCTCGAACCAGACGCCCTTGCCCCGCGGCAGCAGGTCCGCACCCCACCGGTCGGCGAGGTCGTCGACCACCTTCAGGCCGCGCCCCCGCTCGGTGACGGGCAGCGGCTCGGCGAGGATCACGCAGGGCAACGCCCTTGAGGAGTCCCGGACTTCGACCCGCAGCCAGCCCGGCTTGCGGATCACCTGGAGCCCGATCGTGCGGCCGGCGGCGTGCCGCACGGCGTTGGAGACGAGCTCGCTGGTGAGTAACTCCCCCGCCTCCAGGTGCTGGTGGAGGTCCCAGGACTCCAGGACGGAGAGCACCAGCCGGCGGGCCACCTGAGCGGACTCCGCCCGGGACGGCAGCCGCACCTCGCCCGGCGCGGACTGGTCGCACAGCCTGCCGAAGTACATCTCCTCCAGTTCCCCGGAGCTGAGCCGCTCCAGCGCCGACAGCGCGCCCGGGACGTCGATCCAGGACGCCTCCGCGACCATTCCGGCTCCCGGAACTGATGACTGATCTGTTTCGCCCCAACCCGCCATGCGACCCATCATTGCGGAACGCAAGCAGCCGCGTACGGACAATGAGCAAACGATCACGACCGATTCGGCATATGCCCCGTGCAAGAGGGGGCGACGGGCGGGCGACGGGCGGGCGGCAAAACGACGACCCGGGACCGGCACGAGGCCGGTCCCGGGTCGCGGGGAACGCGTGGTGCCCGGTGGCTACCAGGAGGCCCAGGGCAGGCTCCAGCCGCTCAGACCGTTCGACGGGTCGAGCGTCTCGCTCTTGCTGGAGTTCTTCACGATCACGACGTCGCCGACGATCGAGCCGTCGTAGAACTTGCCCATCGAGGTGGAGTCGCCGCCGCCCTTGACGTCCTTGAGGCCGACGCAGCCGTGACTGACGTTGTCCTCGCCGAAGGCGTCCGACCAGTAGTTGCCGTGGATGTAGGTGCCCGAGTCGGTGAGGCGCATCGAGTGCGGCACCTGGAGGTCGTACGGCGCGCCGGTCATCCCGGGCAGGGTGCTGGACTGCATCCGCACCACGCCCTCCTTGGACTCGATGACCATGGTGCCGTTCCAGGTCGGGTGCGCGTCCGAGCCGGAGGTGATGTCGATGTCGGAGGACTGGCCGTCCCGCACGACCGTCATCTTGTGGGTCTTGGCGTCGACGGTGGACACCTGCGAGCGCCCGATGGTGAAGGGCTCGTCGCGGTCGCTGCCGTAAACGCCGGGGGCGATCTCGACGCTGCCCAGGTGGTAGTGCACCGTCACCTTGGTACCGGACTTCCAGTACTCGGCGGGGCGGAAGTCCAGCCGGCGGTCGCCGAACCAGTGGCCCTTCACCTCGGTGCCGTTGCTGCTCTCGAAGGTGATGCCCTTGAGGACCGCGTCCTTGTTCTTGACGTCCTTGCTGAAGTTCACCGAGACGATCATGCCGACGCCGTACGTCGCGTTGTTGTCGACGTTGTCGGCGGCCTTGGCCAGCGCCGTCGGGGTCAGCGTGGTGAAGCTGCTGTCGGCCTGCGCCACGGCGCCGTTGGCGTCCGCGGCCATCGCGCTCACCTGGTAGGAGGTGCCGACCGCGAGCCCGGCGGACGGGGTCCAGCTGGAGCCGTCGGCGGCGATCGTGCCGGGTATCTCCTTGCCGCTCTTGTCGCTCACCTTCACGGTGGTGAGCTTGCCGCCCGTCGCGCCGACCTTCAGCGCGTCCGGCGCGACGTCGACCGAGCCGGTCTTCGGCTCGATGGACACCACGGCCTGCGACGTCTTCGGCGCCGCGCTCGTGCCGGCCGCCGAGGGAGCCGCGGAGGCCGCGCCGCCCCCGAGGTCGGCCTTGGCCGCGCTCCCGCCGCCGTCGTTGTTGTTGTTGCACGCCGCCGTCAGGACCATCATTCCGCCGACCAGACCGACGGCCATCACCCTGCGTATCGACTTCACGTCGATCCCTCCCTCAAACACCCCGTTCGGACCCAGCGGGCCCGACCAATACACGCGCTGGCCACCGGAAAGGTTGCGCCATTCGAGGGGCTTCGCGCTCGGAAAACGCCGGCGGCCCGACCCCAACGGGTGAGGATCGGGCCGCTCGACGGAAAAGCAGTGACGATACGGGACTACCCGGGCCTATTGCCGGGTAAGTCCTACCAGTTCGCCCAGGCGACGTTCCAGCCGCCCAGCCCGTTGGAGGGCGAGACGGTCTTCTCCTTGGTGTTCACGACCTTGACGACGTCGCCGACCATCGAGTCGTTGTAGAACCTGCCGGCGACCGAGGAGTCGCTGCCGCCCTGCACGTCCGACATCGCGACGCAGCCGTGGCTGCCGTTCAGGTTCCCGAACGGGTTGTTCTTGGCCCAGTAGTTCCCGTGCACGAACGTGCCGGACGTGGTCAGCCGCATCGCGTGCGGCACGTCCTGGATGTCGTACTCGCCGCCGAGACCGACGGTCTGCGAGTTCATCCGGGTGACCTTCTCCTTGGACATGATCACCATGGTGCCGCCCCAGGACGGCGTCGCGTCCGCGCCCAGCGTGACCGGCACGGTGGTGCTCTTGCCGTCCCGCTCGACGGTCATCTGGTGCGTCTTGGCGTCCGCGGTGGAGACCATCGAGCGCCCGATGGTGAAGGGCTCGTCCTTGTCCACGTCGCCGTAGACACCGGGCGACACCTCGACGTTCTTCAACCGGTACTTGATGGTGACCTTGGTGCCCGGCTTCCAGTACTCCGCCGGACGGAAGTCCACCCGGCGGTCGCCGAACCAGTGGCCCTTCACCTCGGTGCCGTTGCTGCTCTCGAAGGTGATGCCCTTGACGACGGCGTCCTTGTTCTTGACGTCCTTCGTGAAGTTCACCGAGACGATCATGCCGACGCCGTAGGTGGCGCCGTCGCTGATGTTGTCGTTGGTGGAGACCTTCTTCTCCGGCGTCAGCGTCGTGAACGTCGTGGTGGACGCGGCCACGAGGCCGTCGGCGTCCTTGGCCTGCGCGTTCACCTTGTACGCCATGCCGACGGCGAGCGCCGCCGCGGGCTTCCAGCCGGTGCCGTCCGGGGTGATCGCGCCCTCGACCGGCTTGCCGTCCTTGTCGGTCACCTCGACCGACGTGAGCTTGCCGTTGGACACGCCCACCTGCAGCCCGTTGCTCGGCGCGACGTCCTGGGCGCCGTCCTTCGGTGCCACGGCCAGCACCGCGGCCGAGGTCTTCGGTGCGGCCTGCGAGGCCGCCGGGGCCGCGGCGCCGTCGGCCGCCGTCGTGCTGCCCCCCGACGCCTTGTCGCCGCCCCCGTTGTCGTCGTTGCAGGCCGCGGTGAGCAGCAGCACCCCGCCCATGGCCAGTGCCACCGCACCCCTGCGTATCGCGGCGCCGGCCGTCGTACCCGTCTTCACGGTTTCTCCCCTCCCGGTATTCACTCACTTGACGCGGCGAGTGCCCCCGAAAGTTGCACCGGGCGCCGATCTTTCGCGCCGGGTCCCGGCACGTCGGAGCAGGATAACCGGGCCGTCCGGGTGAACTCCGGGGGGAGGTGGGTGAAGCAGTCGTGAAGGCTCCCGGCGCTAGTGGGACGGCGGCAGCGCGCTGCCGGCCACCCACTGGGCCCACGGCACGTTCCAGTCGTTGAGCCCGTTCTGCGGCGGCACGACGTCCCCGGCGGAGGCCTTCACCTCCAGCACGTCCCCCGGGATGGTGTGCTCGAACAGCCAGCCGGCCGGGGTGTCCTTGCCCGTCCCGCCCTTGGTGTCGGCGAGACCGATGCAGCCGTGGCTGGTGTTCGCGGTGCCGAACACCCCGGGATCCGCCCAGTAGTTGCCGTGGATGAAGGTGCCGGAGGCGGTCAGCCGCATCGCGTGCGGGACGTCCTTGATGTCGTACTCGTCGCCCATTCCGACGGTCTGCGAGTTCATCCGGGTCTCCCGGTACTTCTCCGACACCACCAGCACCCCCCGGTAGGTGGAGTGGTCGGGGCTGCCACCGGACACCTTCAGCACCCGGAGCACCTTGCCGCCCTGGCCGGAGCGGACGGTCAGGGTGTGCGCGTCGAGGTCCACCGTGGACACCTGGGCCCGGCCGACCGTGAAGCGCAGGTCCTTGGTCTGGGTGCCGAACTCACCCGGCGCGCCCTGCACGTCCTTCAGCCGCAGCTCCACCGTGACCTTCGTCCCGGCCGCCCAGTACCGCTGCGGACGGAAGTCCAGCCGCTGGCCGCCGAACCAGTGCGCGGCCACCGGGACGGGCGGGTCCGCGCTCACCCGCACCGCCCGCTCCACCGCCGCCCGGTCGGTGACCGGACGGCTGAAGCGCAGCGAGACGGGCATCCCGACACCCACCGTGGAGCCGTCCTCGGGGGTGAAGAAGGCGACGAAGGTGTGCGCGCGGGCGACGGTCGAGAACGCCGAGTGCTGGGCCGCCTTCTGGCCCTGCCCGTCCTCGGCGACGGCGTCCAGGGTGTACGCGGTGCCGAGCGGCAGCGGGCCGTCCGGCGTCCACGCGGCACCGTCCGGGGCGACGGTGCCGGGGACCTCGGTGCCCCTGCTGTCGGCGAGCCGGACGGAGACCAGCCTGCCCTGCGCGACCGTCACCCGCACCGGCCCGTCCGGCGGCACGTCCTGGGCGCCGTCGGCGGGGAGGGCGGCGAGCACCGCCCGGGACGGCGGCGGGGGCGGGGTGTGCACCCCGGGCGGGGCCCCGTCGTTGGCGGGCGCGGCCGGGGCGCCGCCGCTGCCGCAGCCCGTGAGCGCGGCCAGGCACCAGGCCGCCGCCACCGCCCGCCGCGCCCAAACCCGTCCTCGGCGCCGCATTCCGGGGGCCTCCAGCCGTGTCGTTCCGATGTCCGGAACAACGAGGAGCCCCGGGACCGGACACGGCGGCGCGGGCCGGCCGGCGCCCGCCCCCCGGGCCGCGCGGGCGCCCCGCGCCGACCCGGGCACCCCGCGGCCCGCACCCCTCGGCCGCCATCCGCCGGTAAGCCCCCGTTCAGCCGCTTCCGATCAGTGCAAACCGGGAATGAGGAAGTGCACGGGGTCCGGGACACCCCGGCCAGGGAGGGCACGGCCATGGCGTCAGGGCAGGAGCTGGAAGCCGGTGTGCGGACGCGCGGCGGACGGACCGCCGAGCCACCGTGGCCCGGCGACTGGCAGCCGCTCGGCGCCCGCTTCCGCACCGACCGGCTCGGCGGCCCCGGCACCAACTTCGCGCTCTGGGCGGCCGGCGCCGAGGCCGTCGACCTGTGCCTGTTCGACGAGGACGGCAAGGAGAGCAGGCACCGCCTCACCGAACAGGACTTCCAGATCTGGCACGGCTTCCTGCCCGGCGTGCGCCCCGGCACGCGGTACGGCTTCCGCGTGCACGGCCGCTGGGACCCGTGGACCGGCGCCCGCTGGAATCCGGCCAAGCTGCTGCTCGACCCGTACGCCCGCGCCGTCGACGGCTGTTACACCTCCCACGACGCGGCCAGCGGCGCCGTCCGCAACTGGCCCGAGGCGGACGTCGCCGACACCGTCCGGGACAACCGCGACTCCGCCCGCTACGTGCCCAGATCCGTCGTCGTCCACGACGACGACGACTGGTACGACGACCACCGCCCGAAGACCCCGTGGGCCGAGACCGTCCTCTACGAACTGCACGTCCGCGGCTTCACCATGCGCCACCCCGACGTCCCGCCCCACCTGCGCGGCACCTACGCGGGCCTGGCCCACCCCGCCGCCGTCGCCCACCTGACCCGCCTCGGCGTCACCGCCGTCGAACTGCTGCCGGTCCACCAGCACGCCAGCGAGGACCACCTCCAGGCCCGCGGCCTGGCCAACTACTGGGGCTACAACACCGTCGGGTTCTTCGCCCCGCACGCCGGCTACTCCGCCTCCGGCTCGCGCGGCGGCCAGGTCGGCGAGTTCAAGCGGATGGTCCGCGCCCTGCACGCCGCCGGGATCGAGGTGATCCTCGACGTCGTGTTCAACCACACCGCCGAGGGCGCCGAACTCGGGCCCACGCTCTCGCTGCGCGGCATCGACAACGCCGCCTACTACCGCCTCGCCCCGCACCGTCCGCGCGGCTACGCCGACTACACCGGCTGCGGCAACACCCTGGACACCCGGCGCCCGCAGGTGATCCGGTTGATCACCGACTCGCTGCGGTACTGGGTCACCGAGATGGGCGTGGACGGCTTCCGCTTCGACCTCGCCGCCGCCCTCGCCCGCGCCGGCGACGGCGTCGACATGGAGCACCCGTTCCTCGCCGCCGTCTCCCAGGACCCCCTCCTCAGCCGGGTCAAGCTGATCGCCGAGCCGTGGGACGTCGGCCCGGGCGGCTACCAGGTCGGCGGCTTCCCCCCGCTGTGGGCCGAGTGGAACGACAAGTACCGGGACACCGTCCGGGACTTCTGGCGCGGCGCCCGCCCGGACGTCCGCGAGCTCGGCTACCGGCTGTCCGGCTCCTCCGACCTCTACCAGCGCGGCGGACGGCGCCCGTACGCCTCCGTCAACTTCGTCACCGCGCACGACGGCTTCACCCTGCGCGACCTGGTCAGCTACGACCGCAAGCACAACGAGGCCAACGGCGAGGCCAACCGGGACGGCACCGACGACAACCGCTCCTGGAACCACGGCGTCGAGGGCGAGACCGGCGACCCGGACGTCACCGCCCTGCGGCTGCGCCAGCTACGCAACCTGCTGGCCACGCTGCTGCTCTCCACCGGCGTGCCGATGCTCACCGCCGGCGACGAGTTCGGCCGCACCCAGGGCGGCAACAACAACGCCTACTGCCAGGACAACGAGGTCAGCTGGCTGGACTGGTCCCTGCTGCGCGAGCCCGGCTGGCGCGACCTGTGCGATCTGACCGCCCGCCTGGTGCGGCTGCGCCGCGCCCACCCGGTGCTGCGGCAGCGGGCGTTCTTCTCCGGCCGGGCCGCCGTCCCGGGCGGCCTGCCGGACCTCGCCTGGTTCACGCCGCTCGGCAAGGAGATGACCGAGGCCGACTGGTTCGCGCCGACGGCCTGCCTCGGCATGCTGCTGTCCGGTGCCGCGATGTCCGAACGGGACGGCGCCGGGCGGCCGTCGCACGACGACAGCTTCCTGCTGCTCCTCAACGCCGGCCACGAACCGGTCGTCTTCACCCTCCCCGGCGAGCCCTGGGCCGCGCCGGAGGCCGCGTACGGGACGGTCGTCGACACGGCCGCCCCGGGCACCGGCGAACCGCACCCGCGGGGGGCCGTCGTGCTGGGCGGGCGCTCGCTCCAGCTGCTGCGCGCGCCCGCCCCGGAGTGATCCGGCGCGCGTCAGCCGCGCGCGTGGCCCACCTCGACGTTCTCCAGCACGCCGATCGCGTCCGGCACCAGCACCGCCGCCGAGTAGTAGGCGCTGACCAGGTAGGACGCGATCGCCTTCTCGTCGATGCCCATGAACCGGACGTTCAGCCCGGGCTCGTACTCGTCCGGGATGCCGATCTGGTTGAGGCCGATGACGCCCTGGTTGTCCTCGCCCACGCGCATCGCGATGAAGGACGTGGTGCCGGTGTCCGCCACCGGGATCTTGTCGCACGGGAAGATCGGCACCCCGCGCCAGGTCGGCCGGTGCTTGCCCGCGACGTCGACGGTGCCGGGGTGGATGCCGCGCCTGTTGCACTCCCGCCCGAACGCCGCGATCGCCCGCGAGGGGGCGAACAGGTAGTCGGTGTCGCGGCGCATGGCGAGCAGCTCGTCCAGGTCGTCCGGGGTGGGCGGGCCGGAGTGGGTCTGGATGCGCTGGTCGAAGTCGGTGTTGCTCAGCAGCCCGAAGTCGGGGTTGTTGATCAGCTCGTGCTCCTGGCGCTCGCGCAGCGCCTGGACGGTCAGCCGCAGCTGCTGCTCGGTCTGGTTCATCGGCTGGTTGTAGAGGTCGGCGACCCTGGTGTGCACCTTCAGGACGGTCTGCGCGACGCTCAACTCGAACTCGCGCGGCCGCAGTTCGTAGTCCACGAAGGCGCCGGGCAGCTCGAACTCGCCCTCGTGGCCGGCCGACAGGTCGATGTTCGCCTCGCCGTGCGGGTTCTGCGCCTGCGCGGCGTCGGCCGCGAAGCCCAGCAGCTGCTCGCGCAGCGCGTCCGAGCGGTCGACCAGCTCCTGGAACACCGGCCACGAGAGCGCCATCGCGACGCCCGCGGTCGCCGCCTTCACGGTGTACGGCCAGGTGCCGTCCTCCCGGGTGAGGGCCTCGTCGCCGATGTGGTCGCCGTCCGCGAGCGTCCCGACCACCGTCTGCTCGCCGTACTTGCCGGTGCCGAGCCGGTCGACCTTGCCGTGCGCGAGCAGGAACACCTCCTCGATCGGCGACCCCTCCCGCACCAGGACGTCGCCCGGGGCGAAGTCCCGCTGCACGAACCGGCGGGCCAGCTCCTCCAGCACGGCGTCGTCCTCGAAGCCGCGCAGCGCCGGCACCTCGCGCAGCGAGGGGGCGATCACGCTCACCGAGGTGCCGGTCCTGGCGAAGCTCACCCGGCCGCGCCCGGTCGCGTAGCTCAGGCGGCGGTTGACCCGGTACGTGCCCGCCTGGACCGGTACCCAGGGCAGCATCCGCAGCAGCCACCGGGAGGTGATCTCCTGCATCTGCGGCTCGGACTTGGTCGTCGTCGCCAGGTTCCGCGCCGCCACCGTGCTGAGGCTGAGCTGTGTCCGCACCTGCACCAGCGCGGCGCCCCCCGCGGGGCCCGGCTCGGTCTCGACCGTCATGTCGCATCTCCTACCACTCGCGCATCAGTGACCATCCGTCAGGAGATGTAATCGGCCGATCGGCAGGGGCTCGCAAGAGGCGCTCGACGCACTCCTCCCTGCACGAACCGACACGTGCGCCCCGTCGAACGCCTCCGCCCCACCCGTACGGGTGGCCGGTTCTCGCCGCACCGCGCCGACAGGGGTGAAAAACCTGGTGAGAAATGACGGGAGGTCTGCCTACCCTCACGGCGATGGCCGAGAACCGACAACCCGACACCCCCGGGACCGCCCACCGCTCCACGGTCCGCTCCCTGCTGCGCCTGTGGCCCTACGCCCGGGCCGTCCGCCGCCGGCTCGCCACCTCCGTGACGGCCGCCGTGCTCGCCATGCTGAGCGTCCTCGGCGTGCCGATCGTGCTCGGCCGGATCGTGGACGGACCCCTGGCCCGGCACGACCTCGCCGGGCTGTGGCCGCTGGTCGGCCTGCTGCTGCTCCTCGGCCTGGTCGAGGCCGGCCTGTTCTACACCCGCCGGGTGGTCCTGGCCCGCCCGCTGGCCGGGCTGGAGACGGCCATGCGCGGCGACCTCTTCGCCAAGCTCCAGCGGCTGCCGGTCTCCTTCCACGAACGGTGGGGATCCGGCCAGTTGCTCTCCCGGGCCACCGCCGACATGTACACCATGCGGCTGTTCCTGGCCTTCCCCCTGGTCTTCCTCATCGTCAACTCGGTGATGTTCCTGGCCGGCACGGTGGTGATGTTCACCCAGGACTGGCGGCTCGCCCTGATCGTCGTGCTGCCCGCCGCACCGCTGTTCGTGCTCACCCGGCGCTTCGAGTCCGGCTACTCCGGCGCCTCCCGGCTCGCCCAGGACCGCAACGGCGACCTCGCCACCGTCGTCGAGGAGTCCGTCCTCGGCATCCGCGTCCTCAAGGCCTTCGGCCGCCACCGCTCGATGCACGAGCGGTTCCGCGCCCAGTCCCGGCTGCTGCGCCGCACCGAGCTGCACAAGGCCCACCTGCTGGCGAACCTGTGGGCGGTGATCGTCGGCCTGCCGGAGATCGCCCTCGGCTGCGCCCTCGCCGTCGGCGCCTACCTGGTCGCCCACGACCAGCTCAGCGCCGGCAGCCTGGTCGCCTTCCTCTCCACCGCGCTCGCACTGCGCTGGCCGGTCGAGTCCCTCGGCTGGCTGCTCGCCTACGCCAACGAGGCCGCCACCGCCACCGACCGCTTCTTCGAGGTCCTCGACGAACCCGAGGAGGAGGACCCGGGCACCGCCACCGGCCTCGGCGCCACCCCGGACGGCATCCGCCTCACCGGCGTCCGCTTCCGCTACCCCGATGCCCCCGACGGCACCCCCGACCTGCTCCAGGGCATCGACCTGCACGTGCGCAGCGGCGAGACGATGGCCCTGGTCGGCGCCACCGGCAGCGGCAAGACCACGCTCACCGCCCTGCTCCCCCGCTTGTACGAGGCCACCGGCGGCACCATCACGCTGGACGGCCGCGACATCCGCGACCTGCCCCGGGAGCGGCTGCGCGAGCTCGTCGCGGTGGCCTTCGAGGAGCCCACCCTGTTCTCGGCGACCGTCCGGGAGAACGTCCTGATGGGCGCCCCCGGCGCGGGCGAGGACCGGCTGCGCTCCGCGCTCGCCACCGCCCAGGCCGGCTTCGTCGACAAGCTCCCGGCCGGGGCGGACACCGAGGTCGGCGAGCAGGGCCTGAGCCTCTCCGGCGGCCAGCGCCAGCGCCTCGCCCTGGCCCGCGCGGTCGTCGGCGACCCGGCCTTCCTCGTCCTCGACGACCCGCTGTCCGCCCTCGACGTGCACACCGAGGCCCTGGTCGAACGCGCCCTGCGCGAGGTCCTCTCCGGCACCACCGCCCTGGTGGTCGCCCACCGCCCCAGCACCGTGCTGCTCGCCGACCGGGTCGCGGTGCTCGCGGACGGCCGGATCGAGGCCGTCGGCACCCACCAGGAACTGCTGCGCACCTCCACGCGCTACCGCGAACTGATGACGGGCGAGGCCGCCCTGATCCCCGAGGGGAGCACCTCCCGGTGACCACCACCGCCGAACCCGCCGTCGAACCGGCCGACCCCGCCGGCCCCGCCGCCGAGGAGGAGCTGCCGCCTCCCCCGGACGACGAGGAGGACATCCCCGTCCCGCCCGGCGCGCCCCGGGCGCTGCTGCGCTCGCTGCTCGGCCCGCACCGGGCCCGGATCACCGTCGCGATGGTGGTGATCCTCGTCCAGCAGGCCGCCCTGCAGTCCGGCCCGCTGCTGGTCGCGGTGGCGATGGACCGCGGCATCCCGGCGCTGCGCGGGAACGACGCCGGACCGCTGATCGCGGTGATCGCCGCCTACCTGTGCTTCGCCCTGCTCAGCCCGCTGCTGCAGTGGGTGTTCATCAAGATCAGCGCCCGGGTCAACCAGGACATCCTGCTGGAGCTGCGCGGCCGGATCTTCCGGCACGCCCAGCGGCTGAGCCTGGACTTCCACGAGCGCTACACCTCCGGCCGGATCATCTCCCGCGCCACCAGCGACATCGACGCGCTGCGCGAGCTGCTCTCCGAAGGCCTCCAGGAGCTGCTGACCGTCTTCCTGTCGGTCTGCTACATCTCGGTGCTGCTCATGGTGCTGGACTGGCGCCTCGGGCTGGCCTCGCTGGCCGCCCTGGTGCCGCTCGGCCTGATCGCCCGCTCCTTCCGCACCCGCTCGCGCCGGGTCTACCGCCGCTCGCGGACCTCCGCCGCCTCGATGATCGTCCGCTTCACCGAGACCATGAACGGCATCCGCCCGGTGCAGGCCTTCCGCCGCGAGAAGGCCAACGACGCGGCCTTCGCCGTGGTCAACCAGCGCTCCGCCACCGCGACCGCCGACGGCTTCCTGGAGCTCGCCCGCTACGTCGGCCTCTCCCGCACCGCCGCCAACGTCTGGACGGCCGGCGTGGTGCTGCTCGGCGGCCGGCTGGTCGTCGACGGCACGCTGGAACTCGGCGTCCTCACCGCCTTCCTGCTCTACCTGCGCCGCCTGTTCGACCCGATCGACCAGCTCGCGATGTTCCTCAACAGCTACCAGTCGGCCGCCGCCGCGCTGGAGAAGATCGCCGGCCTGCTCGCCCACGAGCCGACCGTCGCCGAGCCGGCCGAGCCCGCCGAACTGCCGCAGGCGGCCGGCAAGGGCCGCGAGGTCTCCTTCGAGGGGACGCGCTTCGCCTACCGCACCGGCAAGGAGGTGCTGCCGCCCTTCGACCTGGTGATCCCCGCCGGACAGACGGTGGCGGTGGTCGGCGCGACCGGCGCGGGCAAGTCGACCGTCGCCAAGCTCCTGGCCCGCTTCTACGACCCCACCGAGGGCCGGATCCGGCTGGACGGCGTCGACCTGCGCGACCTCGCCACCCCCGAACTGCGGCGCGGGGTGGTCATGGTGACCCAGGAGTCCTTCCTGTTCTCCGGCACCGTCGCCGAGAACATCGCGATCGGCCGCCCCGGCGCCACCCGCGCGGAGGTCGAACAGGCCGCCCGGGACATCGGCGCGTACGAGTTCGTCGCCGCGCTCCCGGACGGCTTCGACACCGACGTGCGCAAGCGCGGCGGCCGGATCTCCGCCGGACAGCGCCAGCTGGTCGCCTTCGCCCGCGCCCTGCTGGCCGACCCGGCGGTGCTGATCCTGGACGAGGCGACCAGCTCGCTGGACGTCCCCGGCGAGCAGGCCGTCCAGCGGGCCATGCGCACGGTGCTGGCGGGCCGGACGGCCGTGATCATCGCGCACCGGCTCTCCACCGTGGAGATCACCGACCGCGTCCTGGTGATGGACCAGGGCCGGATCGTCGAGGACGGCGGCCCGCAGGAGCTGATCGCCGGCGCCGGCCGCTTCGCCGAACTGCACCAGGCCTGGCGGGACAGCCTGGTCTGAGCCGCCCCGCCGCGGCCCAGCCCGTCCCGGCGCAGCGCCTCAGCGCAGTAGGCCCGCGTCCATCCCGGCCGACTCGGCGGGCAGGGCGACCAGCCCCGGCTCCGCCGGGGAGGCCAGCCGCGGGTGGGACGGCAGCACCCGGACGGTGTAGCCGAACGGACCGGTCCTGGACAGCTCCAGCGAGCCCTCGTAGCGCGTCCGCCCGTCCAGGTCCGGGCCGCCGACCGGCTTGAGCGCGAGCAGGCCGGCGTCCGAGATGCCGTCCGTCTCGTCCACCCGGCCGGACACCACCTGCACCTCGACGTCGCCCGGCGACAGCGCGCCGAGCGCGACCTGCACCCGCAGCGCCAGCGAGCTGCCGAGCTCCTGCGCCTCGGCCGGGCAGTCCGCCTCGACGTGCTCGACCCGGACGGCCGGCCAGGCCTCGCGGACCTTCGCCTTCCAGGCCGCCAGCTCGCGGGCGCCCTCGCCCGACCCGGCCGCCAGCTCGCGCTGGGCGAGCGCCGCCGGGGCGTACAGCCGCTCGACGTACTCGCGGACCATCCGGCCGGCCAGCACCTTGGGGCCGAGGGTGACCAGGGTGTGCCGGACCATCGCGATCCAGCGGTGCGGCAGCCCGTCCGCGCCGCGGTCGTAGAAGCGCGCGGCGACCTGCTCCTCGATCAGGTCGTAGAGCGCCGCCGCCTCGATGTCGTCGCGCCGCTCGGCCTCGCTGCTCTCCGGGTCGAGCACGCCGCCGGCGTCGTCCGCCGTGGGGATCGCCCAGCCGTTCTGGCCGTCGTACCACTCGTCCCACCAGCCGTCCAGGACGGACAGGTTGAGGCAGCCGTTGAGCGCGGCCTTCATCCCGGAGGTGCCGCAGGCCTCCAGCGGGCGCAGCGGGTTGTTCAGCCAGACGTCGCAGCCCGGGTAGAGGTGCTGGGCCATCGCCATGTCGTAGTCCGGCAGGAAGACGATCCGGTGGCGGACGGCCGGGTCGTCGGCGAAGGCGACCATCTGCTGGATCAGCCGCTTGCCGCCGTCGTCGGCCGGGTGGGCCTTGCCGGCGACGACGATCTGCACCGGGCGGGTCGGGTGCAGGAGCAGGGAGCGCAGCCGGTCCTGGTCGCGCAGCATCAGGGTGAGCCGCTTGTAGGAGGGCACCCGGCGGGCGAAGCCGATGGTCAGGACGTCCGGGTCGAGCACCGAGGAGACCCAGCCGAGCTCGGCCTCGCCCGCGCCGCGCTGGCGCCAGGAGGTGCGCAGCCGGCGGCGGGCCTCGTCGACCAGCTGGGCGCGCAGGCTGCGGCGCAGGTCCCAGATCTCGGTGTTGCCGATCCGCTCCAGGCCGGTCCAGCGCTTGGCGTCGCCGTTGGTCATGGCGTCCTCGGCGCGGTCGGCGCCGATCTCGGCGGCGCCGAGGCGCACGACGGCCGGGTCGATCCAGGTGGCGGCGTGGACGCCGTTGGTGACGGAGGTGATCGGGACCTCGGCCGGGTCGAAGCCGGGCCACAGGCCGTTGAACATGGCCCGGCTGACCTCGCCGTGCAGCGTGGAGACGCCGTTGGCGCGCTGGGCGAGCCGCAGACCCATGGCGGCCATGTTGAAGAGCTTCGGGTCCCCGCCGGGCCAGGTCTCGGCGCCGAGCGCGAGCACCGGCTCGACCGGGACGCCGGGCAGGGCGGCGTCGCCGGAGAAGTGCCGGGCGACGAGCTCGCGGTCGAAGCGGTCGATGCCGGCCGGGACGGGCGTGTGGGTGGTGAAGAGGGTGCCGGCCCGGACGGACTCCAGGGCGGCGGCGAAGTCGGGGCCGGCGCCGTCGGCCCCGGCGGTGTCGGTCTCGGCCGTGCCGGCGGCGACGAGTTCGCGGATCCGCTCGACGCCGAGGAAGCCGGCGTGGCCCTCGTTGGTGTGGAAGACCTCGGGGGCGGGGTGGCCGGTGAGGCGGCAGTAGGCGCGCACGGCCCGGACGCCGCCGATGCCGAGGAGCATCTCCTGGAGCAGCCGGTGCTCGCTGCCGCCGCCGTAGAGGCGGTCGGTGACGTCGCGTTCGGCGGGCGAGTTCTCCTCGGTGTCGGAGTCGAGGAGGAGCAGCGGGACCCGGCCGACCTGGGCCTTCCAGATGTGCGCGGCGAGGGTCCGGCCGCCGGGCAGGGCGAGGTCGACCCGGCAGGGGGTGCCGTCGGCCTCCCGGAGCAGGCTGACCGCGAGTTCGTCCGGGTCGAGCAGCGGGTAGCGCTCCTGCTGCCAGCCGTCCCGGTCGAGGGACTGCCGGAAGTAGCCGTGCCGGTAGAACAGCCCCACGCCGATGATCGGGACGCCGAGGTCGCTGGCGGCCTTGAGGTGGTCGCCGGCCAGGATCCCGAGCCCGCCGGAGTACTGGGGCAGCGCGGCGGCGATGCCGTACTCGGGCGAGAAGTAGGCGACGGCGGCGGGCAGCGGGGTGCCGCCGCCCTCCTGGGCCTGGTACCAGCGCGGGCCCGCGAGGTAGTCGCGCAGGTCGTCGGCGAGGTCGCCGAGGCGGCGCAGGAAGCGCCGGTCGGCGGCGAGCGCGGCGAGCCGGGCGGCCGGGACCTCCCCGAGCAGCCGCACCGGGTCCTCGCCGGTCGCGGCCCAGACCTCCGGGTCCACGGACCGGAAGAGGTCCCTGGTCTCGGGGTGCCAGGACCAGCGCAGGTTGAGGGCCAGCTCGTGCAACGGCTGGAGTTGTTCGGGCAGGACGGTGCGGACGGTGAATCTGCGGATTGCCTTCACGGCGTGAAGCGTAGCCCCGACGGCCGTCATGACAGTGCGTCAAGTGGGCTATTGGGCATCCGTTCGGCCTATTGATGAGATCGCATTCGGCGCATTGGGCTGCACGGGGGGCGCGCGAGGCGCACTTTCCGGGGGCTCGCGCTACCAAAGCGTGAACACTGCGGAACGACCCCATTTCCGATCGCTCATCCGCTCCGGACAAAGCCCGAAACTACTGTCGTACCGCTGCGAAAGTCCGGCCCGCGGTGCGAGTATGAACCGAGGTCGTTGATGCTGTGGGGAGTGCGGCGACGGGCGGCGCCCCCCTTGAAGCAGCACGTCCGAATCCTTTTCGCGTTGATCGTTCCTCGTCCTCCTTAGCCCATTCGGCGCCCACGGCGCTCCGACGCGTGTCCTCGTACTCGGTCGGCTCGTTCACGGGTCGACCGGGTCGCCCAGGGGCGTGCCCCCGGAGGCGTGCGCCGGGACGCGCGCGGGCTCCGGGGCGTCCCCCCACGGGCCGGGCGGGCGCCGGGCAGGTTGCCGGGGACGGCGGCGCGGGCAGGCTCTCGGTCGCACGTCCTCCCCACCCAGCAGTCCTCCCGGTACTCCCCCGGCCCGCCCCCCGGCGCCGGCGGGAGCTGCCGCCGATCTCGGGCAGGAGCTTGGCATGCACGGCGACACGCGGGACCAGTCCACACCGGTGGCCGACACCCTCGACGCAGCGGTCGCGGAATCCGCCGGACGGGCGGATTCTGACACTCGGACGGATCCGGCGATGCCGGCGCCCAGGGCGGCCGGAGCAGCCCGTCCCCCGCACTCCGGACCCGAGCACGCCTCACCCGGGCAGCCCCCGTCCGAACACCCCTCCCCGCTCGAACACTCCGAGCCCGAGTCCTCCGCAGCGGCCCGACAACCAGGGGTCGCGGAGAGCCGGACCACGGCACCGCGCAGGCGCACCACCACCACGCGCCGCACCGCCACCGCCGGGTCCACCGCGCCGTCCGCCACCCCGGAGGCGGACGGCGCGAAGGCCGGTGCGAAAGCCGGTGCGAAAGCCGGTGCGAAGGCCGGTGCGAGGTCCGGTGCCACCAAGGCGGGCGCCGCGAAGGCCGACGCCCCGCCGCGCAAGGCGCCCGCCCGCAAGACCGCCGCCGGCAAGACCGCCGCCCGAAAGACAGAGAGCGACACCGTGATCGGCCGCATCCCCGTCCTGGACGTCAGCCCGCTCGTCGACTCCGGCCGCCGCCCGGCCAAGGCCGTCGCCGGCGAGACCTTCCTGGTCACCGCGACCGTGTTCCGCGAGGGCCACGACGCCGTCAACGCCAACGTCGTGCTGCGCGACCCGCGCGGGCGCAGCGGCCCGTGGACCCCGATGCGCGAGCTCGCCGAGGGCACCGACCGCTGGGGCGCGCACGTCACCCCGACCGCGCCCGGCCGCTGGTCCTACCTGGTCGAGGCGTGGAGCGACCCGATCGCCACCTGGCGCAGGACGGCGTCGGTCAAGCTCCCCGCCGGGATGGACACCGCGCTCGTCCTGGAGGAGGGCGCCCGCCTGCTGGAGCAGGCCGCGGCCGGCGTGCCGAAGAAGGAGGGCCGCGCGCACGTGCTCGCCGCCGCCGACGCGCTGCGCGACCCCGGCCTGCCGCCGCTGTCCCGGTTGGCGGCCGCGCTCGCCCCCGAGGTGCTGGAGCTGCTCGCCCGGTACCCGCTGCGCGAGCTGCTGAGCGCCTCCCGTCCGCTGCCGCTCCAGGTGGACCGCGAGCGCGCCCTGTTCGGCTCCTGGTACGAGTTCTTCCCGCGGTCGGAGGGCGCCGTGGTGGACCCGAACGGCGTCGAGCCGCCGCGTTCGGGCACCCTGCGCACCGCTGCCGAGCGGCTGCCCGCGATCGCCGCGATGGACTTCGACGTGGTCTACCTGCCGCCCGTGCACCCGATCGGCCGCGCCTACCGCAAGGGCCCGGACAACACCCTGACGGCCGGTCCACACGACGTCGGCTCGCCCTGGGCGATCGGTTCGCCGGAGGGCGGCCACGACGCCGTCCACCCGGACCTCGGCACCATCGAGGACTTCGACCACTTCGTCGCCGAGGCCCGGGCACTGCACCTGGAGGTGGCGCTGGACTTCGCCCTCCAGTGCTCCCCCGACCACCCGTGGGTGAACAAGCACCCGGAATGGTTCAGCCACCGCGCCGACGGCACCATCGCGTACGCCGAGAACCCGCCGAAGAAGTACCAGGACATCTATCCGGTCAACTTCGATCAGGACATGGATGGAATCGTCAAGGAAACCGTTCGCATCCTGCGTTTCTGGATGTCCCACGGAGTGCGGATCTTCCGGGTCGACAACCCGCACACCAAGCCGGTGCTGTTCTGGGAGAAGGTGCTCGCCGACATCGCCCGCACCGACCCCGACGTCGTGTTCCTGGCGGAGGCCTTCACCCGCCCCGCGATGATGCACACCCTCGGGAAGATCGGCTTCCACCAGTCGTACACGTACTTCACCTGGCGCACCACCAAGCCGGAACTCACCGATTACCTCACCGAACTCACCGGTGACGCGGCCGCCTACATGCGGCCCAACTTCTTCGCCAACACCCCCGACATCCTGCACGCCTACCTCCAGCACGGCGGCCGGGCCGCGTTCGCCGTCCGCGCCGTACTCGCCGCCACGCTCTCCCCCACCTACGGCGTCTACGCCGGGTTCGAGCTGTACGAGAACGAGCCGGCCCACCCCGGCTCCGAGGAGTACCTGCACTCGGAGAAGTACGAGCTGCGCCCGCGCGACTGGAACCGCACCGACACCCTCGCCCCGCTGCTCACCGTGCTCAACCGGCTGCGCCGACGCCACCCCGCCCTGCGCCAGCTGCGCGACCTGCGCTTCCACCCCACCGACAACGACCAGGTGATCGCCTACTCCAAGACCGCGACCACCCCGGAGGGCCTGACCGACCAGGTCATCACCGTGGTCAACCTCGACCCGCACCACGTCCAGGAGGCCACCGTCACGCTCGACGGCGACGGCCCGTTCGCGGTGCACGACGAGCTCACCGGCGCCGCCTACACCTGGGGCCGGCACAACTACGTCCGGCTCGATCCCTCAGCCGAGCCGGCTCACCTCCTCACGGTTCGGAGGAACCCAGCGTGACAGTGAACGAGCCCGTCCCCGACACCTTCCCCGAGACCTCGAAGAAGAACCTGGACCCCGAGTGGTTCAAGCGTGCGGTCTTCTACGAGGTGCTGGTGCGGTCCTTCCAGGACAGCAACGGCGACGGGGTCGGGGACCTGAAGGGGCTCACGGCCAAGCTCGACTACCTCCAGTGGCTCGGCATCGACTGCCTCTGGCTCCCGCCGTTCTTCGCCTCGCCGCTGCGCGACGGCGGGTACGACGTGGCCGACTACAAATCGGTGCTGCCCGAGTTCGGCGACATCGCCGACTTCATGGAGTTCGTGGACGCCGCGCACGCCCGCGGCATGCGCGTGATCATCGACTTCGTCATGAACCACACCAGCGACCAGCACCCGTGGTTCCAGGCCTCCCGCGCGGACCCGGACGGGCCGTACGGCGACTTCTACATGTGGGCCGACGACGACAAGCGGTACCCGGACGCCCGCATCATCTTCGTCGACACCGAGACCTCCAACTGGACGTACGACCCGGTCCGCAAGCAGTACTTCTGGCACCGGTTCTTCTCTCACCAGCCCGACCTCAACTACGACAACCCCCGCGTCCAGGACGAGATGATCGCCGGACTGCGGTTCTGGCTCGACCTCGGCATCGACGGCTTCCGGCTGGACGCGGTGCCCTACCTGTTCGCGCGCGACGGCACCAACTGCGAGAACCTGCCGGAGACCCACGAGTTCCTGCGGCGGGTCCGCAAGGAGATCGACGCCGACTACCCCGACACCGTGCTGCTCGCCGAGGCCAACCAGTGGCCCGAGGACGTCGTCGACTACTTCGGCGACTTCGCGGCGGGCGGCGACGAGTGCCACATGGCGTTCCACTTCCCGGTGATGCCGCGGATCTTCATGGCGGTGCGGCGCGAGTCCCGCTACCCCGTCTCGGAGATCCTCGCCAAGACCCCGCACATCCCGTACGGGTGCCAATGGGGCATCTTCCTGCGCAACCACGACGAGCTGACCCTGGAGATGGTCACCGACGAGGAGCGCGACTACATGTACGCGGAGTACGCCAAGGACCCCCGGATGCGCGCCAACGTGGGCATCCGGCGCCGGCTCGCCCCGCTGCTGGAGAACGACCGCAACCAGATCGAGCTGTTCACCGCCCTCCTCCTCTCGCTGCCCGGCTCGCCGGTGCTCTACTACGGGGACGAGATCGGCATGGGCGACAACATCTGGCTCGGCGACCGGGACGGCGTCCGCACCCCGATGCAGTGGACCCCGGACCGCAACGCGGGTTTCTCCTCCGCCGACCCGGGCAGGCTCAGTCTGCCGCCCATCATGGACCCGGTGTACGGCTATCAGGTGACCAACGTCGAGGCGCAGCAGAGCAGTTCGAGTTCGCTGCTGCACTGGACGCGTCGCATGATCGAGATCCGCAAGCTCAACCCGGCGTTCGGCCTGGGCACGTACACCGAACTGCCCTCCAGCAACCCCGCGGTGCTGGCCTTCGTGCGGGAGCACGAGGGGGACCTGGTCATGTGCGTGAACAACTTCTCGCGGTTCGCACAACCGACCGAACTGGACCTGCGGCAGTACGGCGGACGCTACCCGGTCGAGCTGATCGGCGGAGTGCGCTTCCCCTCGATCGGTGAGTGGCCGTACCTGCTCACCCTGGCCGGCCACGGCTTCTACTGGTTCCAGCTCCGGCAGCCCCCGCGACTGAGCGGGACCAGGCGGTCGAAGTAACGATCCGCCGCACCGGCCCCGACCGCACCACCAGACCCTCGGGGAGCGCGAGTTGAACCCGCGCGCCCCGGGGTCCTCCGCCCCGCGGCGCCCCCGGCGCCGCGTACGGAGAACAGCCCAACGGCCACCCACACGAAGGCGTGACACCTGAGCCCCGCTCGCGTGCCGCCACCGCCGCGCCGCCGAAATCCGGAAGACTGACGGACCCGGCCAGACCCGTCGGGCAGTCGGCCCGCTTCCGGGGAAAGGGAGTCATGTCCGAAACCTCCCGTTCTCAAGCCCATGTGCAGCACGACACCCCGGCCGGCCCCGCCGCGTCGGCGGGCGCGCGGAGCACCGGGCTCCGGAGAACCGCCCTGGGGGTCAGCGAACTCGTCCAGGCGGCCCTGCCGCTGATCTCCGAGTGGCTCCCCACCCAGCGCTGGTACGCCGGGAAGGGACGGCCCATCACCGGGCTCACCCCGGTGGTCGGAACCCCGCTGCAGGTCGGCGACCCGGCCCTGCTGCACCTCCTGCTGCGGGTCGAGCACGCCACCACGGCCGGCGCCCCGCACGGGGACGTCTACCAACTCCTCCTCGGCGTCCGTTCCGAGCGCCCCGCCGACATCGAGCCCGGCGCCGTGCTCGGCCGGCTCACCCACGGCCCGTACGACGGCGCGACGCTCTACGACGCCGTCCACGACCCGGAGCTCACCGGGCGCCTGCTGGAACACCTGGCCACCGGCGACCGCTTCGGCTCGCTGTCGTTCCGCCGCACCCCCGGCTCCGGCCTGCCCACCACGATCCCCGGGCGCGCCTCCACCGCCGAGCAGTCCAACAGCTCCGTCATCTACGGCACCTCGTACATCCTCAAGCTCTTCCGCCGCGTCCACCCCGGCACCAACCCCGACCTCGAACTCTCCCTCGCCCTCTCCCGGGCCGGCTCCACCCGCATCCCGCGGGTCGCGGCCTGGTTCGAGAGCCGGATGGAACGCGCCGAACCCGCCACCCTCGGCCTGCTCCAGCGCTACCTGCCGGACGCCGAGGACGGCTGGGAGCTCGCCCTCGACCAGGTCGGCCGGCTCAAGGGCGACCCGTCCCCCGGCAACTTCGCGATCGAGGCCCACCGGCTCGGGCGGGCCACCGCCGAGGTGCACCGGGTGCTCGCCCGCTCGATGCCCGTCGCCCGCCTCGACCGCGCCCAGACCCGCCAGCTCGCCACCGCCATGGCCGACCGCCTCGACAGCGCCGTCGCCGCCGTCCCCGGACTGATGCGCTACCGGGCCGCCCTGCGCAGCGCGTTCCAGCAGCTCGCCGACGCCCACCCGGACGGCCTTCCGGTCCAGCGCATCCACGGCGACCTGCACCTCGGCCAGGCCATGCGCACCCCGCACGGCTGGGTCCTGCTCGACTTCGAGGGCGAGCCCGCCAAGTCCGTCAACGAGCGCCGCGAACCGCAGCCCGCCCTGCGCGACGTCGCCGCGATGCTGCGCTCCTTCGACTACGCGGCGGCCCACCTCCTCGCCGGCGGCCCGGTCGACCCCGAGCTCGCCCACCTCGCCGCCGCCTGGGCACAGCGCAACCGCACCGCCTTCTGCGCCGGGTACACCGCCGGGGGCGGCGTCGACCCGGCGGCCTCGCCGGAGCTGATGCGCGCGCTGGAGATCGACAAGGCGGTCTACGAGGTCGTGTACGAGGCCCGGCACCGCCCGAGCTGGCTGCCGATCCCGCTGGCCGCGATCAACCGGCTCGCCCTGACCGTGTGATCCCCCGCTCGTACCGCCCGCAGGAGTTCGCCCACACCCCCCGCCGCAGGAGGACCCCGCCGTGACGCCGCTCGACCCGCCCGGCCGCACCACCCGTCCCGTACCGGCCACGTTCCTGGCCGGTACGGGGACACCCGCTCCTGCCCCCGCCGCCACCTCTGCTCCCGGCCCCGCCCCGGCTCCCGAACCGCTGCCGGCCGGGGCCCTGCGGCTGCCCGAGGCGCCGCTGCCGCCCTCCGAGGTGGACCGGCTGGTCGGCGGCCAGCACCACGACCCGCACGCGCTCCTCGGCGCCCACCCCGTGCACGGCGGCACCGCGATCCGGGTGCTGCGGCCGTTCGCCGAACGGGTCGTGGTCGAGACCGCCCAGGGCCCGGCCGAACTCACCCACCAGCAGGCCGGGTTGTTCACCGGCCTGCTCGCCGGCGGCGCACCGCCCGACTACCGGCTGCTGGTGACCTACCCGGACGGCGAACCCCTCGTCCAGCAGGACGGCTACCGCACCCCGCCCACCCTCGGCGAGCTCGACCTGCACCTCATCTCCGAGGGCCGGCACGAGCAGCTGTGGCAGGTGCTCGGCTCGCACGTGCGGACGGTGGACGGCGTGGCCGGCACCGCGTTCGCCGTGTGGGCGCCGAACGCCGCCGGGGTGCGGCTGATCGGGGACTTCAACCACTGGGACGGCACCGGGCACCCGATGCGCTCGCTCGGCTCCTCCGGCGTGTGGGAGCTCTTCGTCCCCGGGCTGGCCGAGGGCACCACCTACAAGTACGAGATCCACACCCGGCAGGGCTGGGTGCTCGACAAGGCCGACCCCCTGGCCCGCGCCGCCCAGTGCCCGCCCGGCACCGCGTCCGTCGTCACCTCCTCCGCCTACCGGTGGGAGGACGGCGAGTGGATGGCCCGCCGCGCACGCGCCGCGCACCACCGGGCGCCGATGTCGGTGTACGAGCTGCACCTGCCGTCCTGGCGGCCCGACCTCACCAGCTACCGCGCGATTGCCGAGGAACTCCCCGGCTACCTGAAGGAGTTGAACTTCACCCACGTGGAGTTCATGCCGGTCATGGAGCACCCCTTCGGCGGCTCCTGGGGCTACCAGGTGTCCGGCTACTACGCGCCCACCGCCCGCCTCGGCACCCCGGACGACTTCCGCCACCTCGTCGACACGCTGCACCGGCACGGGATCGGCGTGATCGTCGACTGGGTGCCCGCCCACTTCCCCAAGGACGCCTTCGCCCTCGCCCGCTTCGACGGCGAGCCGCTCTACGAGCCCGCCGACCCGCTGCGCGCCGAACACCCCGACTGGGGCACGCTGGAGTTCGACTACGGGCGCAAGGAGGTGCGCAACTTCCTCGTCGCCAACGCGGTCTACTGGTGCGAGGAGTTCCACATCGACGGGCTGCGCGTGGACGCCGTCGCCTCGATGCTCTACCTCGACTACTCCCGCGAGGGCGGCGCCTGGACGCCCAACCGGTTCGGCGGACGGGAGAACCTCGACGCGGCCTCCTTCCTCCAGGAGATGAACGCGACCGTCTACCGGCGCTGCCCGGGCGTCGTGACGATCGCCGAGGAGTCGACCGCCTGGGACGGCGTGACCCGCCCGACCGACGGCGGCGGCCTCGGCTTCGGCCTCAAGTGGAACATGGGCTGGATGCACGACTCGCTGGTCTACATGTCCAAGGAGCCGGTGCACCGCAGGTACCACCACGACGAGATCACCTTCTCGATGGTGTACGCCTACTCCGAGAACTACATCCTGCCGATCTCCCACGACGAGGTCGTGCACGGCAAGCAGGCGCTCGTCTCCAAGATGCCCGGCGACTGGTGGCAGCAGCGCGCCAACCACCGCGCCTACCTCGGCTTCATGTGGTCCCACCCCGGCAAGCAACTCCTCTTCATGGGGCAGGAGTTCGCCCAGGGCGCGGAATGGGACCACGAGACCGGCCCGCAGTGGTGGGTGCTCGACGAGCAGTGGCCGGCCCACCGGGACCACCAGGGCGTGCGCCGCCTCGTCCGCGACCTCAACCGCCACTACCGCGACACCCCCGCCCTCTGGGAGCTCGACACCTCCCCCGAGGGCTTCCAGTGGCTCGACGGCGGCTCCGCCGACGACAACCTGCTCTCCTACGTCCGCCACGCCGCCGACGGCTCGCCCCTCGTCGCCGTCTGCAACTTCTCCCCCGTCGTCCGCCACGGCCACCGCGTCGGCCTCCCCGCCCTCGACGGCCGCGACCAGCTGTGGGAGGAAGTCCTCAACACCGACGCCGAGGCCTACGGCGGCACCGGCACCGGCAACTCGACCCCGATCAAGGCCGACCCCGTCGAGTGGAACGGCCAGCCCCGCTCCGCCGACCTGATCCTCCCCCCACTGGCCACCATCTGGCTCCGCCCGGCCTGACCCCTCCGCGGGCACGACCGACGTCGGCAC
>NZ_JBHYWI010000060.1:0-57518 GCF_042751525.1 Kitasatospora sp. NPDC059408 | reverse complement strand
GCCCGCGGCCGTCACCGAGGCCGCCCCGGGCGGTGCCGAGGCCGGCACCCCGCGGCCCGCGCCGACCCTCGACGTCCCCGCCCCGGGCCTGCGCAGCCGGCCCGCCCGCCCGTTCCCCGGCGGGCCCACCGAGCCGCCGGGCGGGGCCGGCAGCCCGGCCGAGGGCAGCCTGCTCGACATGCTCAAGGTCGCCATCGCGATCCTCGACACGGCCGGCCGCGTGGTGCTCTGGAGCCCCGCCGCCGAGGAGCTGCTCGGCTGGCCGAACGAGCTGCTGGTCGGCCGCCGGATCGACGAGCTCATCCCCGACCACGACCAGGTCGCCCGGATCCAGGCCGCCATCCGGGACACCCTGCGCAACGGTCGCTGGGCCGGGCCCGCCGAACTGCGCGACCGGGACGGCGTGCCGGTCGCCGTGGACGCCCGGATCTCGCTGCTGGTGGACGGCGACGGCACCCCGTTCCTCCAGGTCAACCTGGCCGAGGCGGCCGCCGTCCGGGCCGTCGAGCGCGACCTCGCGGTGCGTGACGCGCTGTTCGAGCAGTCCCCGCTCGGCATCGCCGTCCTCGACACCGACCTGCGCTACACCGCCGTCAACCAGACCCTCGCCGAGATGAACGGCGTCGCCACCGACGACCACGTCGGCCGCACCACCGGCGAGACCCTGCCCGAGCGGGCCGCCGACGAGATCACCGCCATCCAGCGCCAGGTGCTGGCCACCGGCGAGCCGGTCATCGACGTCACCCTCGCCTCGCCGGTCACCGCCCGCTCCGGCTACCGCTCGATCTCCTACAGCCGGATGACCGACCGCTCCGGCCGGGTGCTCGGCATCTCCGGCACCGTCATGGACGTCACCGAGCGCTACCGGGCCGTCGCCAAGGTCGAGCACGCCCGGCGCCGGCTCTCCCTGCTCAACGAGTTCGGCTCGCGGGTCGGCGACCTCCTCGACGCCGCCCGGATCGCCCAGGAGCTGGCCGGCTCCGTCGTCCCCCGGCTCACCGACCACTCCGCGGTGATCCTGCTGCAGGCCGTCGCCCACGGCGACGACCTGCCCCGCCACGGCCACGACCGGCGCACCTCGCTGCTCCAACTCGGTACCGCCTCCGTCCAGGACGGCCCCGAGGTCGACGTGATGCTGCGCCGCGGCGCCCGGATCACCTTCGCCGAGGACTCCGCCTGCGGCCGGGTGCTGCGCACCGGCGTGCCCGAGCTGCTCTCCGGCGCCGACCAGCTGAACGACGTCACCTACCCGGGCGACCCGAAGATGCAGGCCGCGCACGACCTCGGCGTGCACTCGATGCTCGTCGTCCCGCTGCGCGCCCGCGGCATCGTGATCGGCCTGCTGCTGGTCAGCCGGGCCGGCTACCGCGAGGGCTTCGACCGGGACGACCTCGCCTTCACCGTCGAACTCGCCGACCGGGCCGGCAGCTCCCTCGACAACGCCCGCCTCTACGCCCGTGAGCGCACCGCCGCGCTCACCCTCCAGCGCACCCTGCTCCCGCAGCAGGTCCCGCAGCCCACCGGCGTCGAGGTCGCCTACCGCTACGTGCCCGGCTCCAGCGGCACCGAGGTCGGCGGCGACTGGTTCGACGTCATCCCGCTGCCCGGCGACCGCACCGCGCTGGTCGTCGGCGACGTCATGGGCCACGGCCTGCGCGCCGCCGCGACCATGGGCCGGCTGCGCACCGCCGTCCGGGTGCTCGCCGCCCTCGACCTGCCGCCGGACGTGCTGCTGCGGCACGTCCACGAGCTCGCCGACGACCTCGCCCAGGGGCCGGACGAGGCGCTGCTCGCGACCTGCGTCTACGCCGTCTTCGACCCCGGCACGGCCCGGCTGACCGTCGCCAAGGCCGGGCACATCCCCCCGGTGCTCGTGGTGCCCGGCCAGGAGACCGAGGAGCCGACCCGCACCGGCGGCCCGCTGCCCGGCGGCACCGGCCGGATCCTCGACCTGCCCTCCGGCGCCCCGCTCGGCGTCGGGGGCGTCCCGTTCGAGTCGGTCGAACTGAAGATCCCCGAGGGCAGCCTGCTCGCGCTGTGCACCGACGGCCTGGTCGAGTCCAGGGACAAGGACCTGGACGTCGGCCTCGGCCGGCTGGTCACCGTCCTCCAGGAGCCGCACGCGTCCATCCAGGCCGCCTGCGAGGCCGTGCTCGACACCATGGAGCAGGGGCGCGAGCCGGACGACGTCGCGCTGCTGCTGGCCCGGCTCGGTCACGGCCAGGCCGGCACCCCGACGGCCGGCTGGACGCTGCCGGCCGAGCCCACCGCCGTCTCCCGGGCCCGGCGGCTGGTGCGCTCCACGCTCGCCGAGTGGGGCGTCGAGGCGCTGACCGACATCGCGGAGCTGCTGGTCAGCGAGCTCGTCACGAACGCCGTCCGGTACGCCAGCGCCCCGATCGGGGTCCGGCTGACGCTCGGCGAGACGCTGCTGGTGGAGATCTCCGACCCGCTTCCCGACCCGCCCCGCGAGCGGCACGCGGCCGAGGCGGACGAGGGCGGCCGGGGCCTGGAGCTGGTCCGTCGGCTCGCGCTGCGCTGGGGCGCCAGGGCCGAGGGCATCGGCAAGGTCGTCTGGTTCGAGCAGGCGCTCCCGGGTAATGAGCCCGACGAGCCGTGAGGCGTGCGGCGGGCGAGGGCGTGAGCCGGCGCGGAGGACCAGCGGGACGCGAGTAGAACGGAGCTGCATATGCCACCTGGCGGCCAGGGGGAGCGCGCACTCCGGAAGGGGGCGCGGGCGTGGCATTGTGGTTGCGCGGGCGGTAGGACAAAAACCTTCGCCCGATCTGATGTTGTGATGTTGAGGGCGTGTGAACGCACCCCTCGATGATGAATACTCGGTCTTCTCGACATCCGGACGGTCGCGGGTTGGAGGGGTCGGTCCGTTGAACAGCACCCCGGCGCGGAACGCGCCGAGCAGCAGCGGTCATGCCGCCGTGCCCGGGCAGGCCGGTTCACCGCACCTGCCCGCCCCGGTGACGGCCCGCGCGGCCGCCGCGGCCGAGGGCCGGCACGGCGCCGCCGCCCACGTCGGCACCCACGCGGGTGCCGGCTCGGTCTACGACTACATCCGGGTCGCCACCTTCGCGATCGGCCCCGACGGGCGGATCAGCCAGTGGAGCGAGCGCGCTGCCGAGTTCTTCGGCGTCCCCGCCACCGACGCGGTCGGCGCCGACCCGATCACCACGTTCGTCCCGCGCGAGCTCTGGCAGCGCGGCCGCGCCCGGCTGGAGCGCACCCTCGGCGGCGAGGAGTGGACCGGCACCACCCCGTACCTCGACGCCGCCGGCGGCGAGGGCCTGGCCGAGCTGTACCTGATGCCGGACACCGCCCTGCCCGCCGGCGCCACCTGTCTCGCCGTCGACCTCGGCCGGCTGCGCCGCGTGGAGACCGATCTCGCCGCCTCGGAGGCGGTTTTCGGCCAGACCCCGACCGGCTTCGTCCTGTTCGACGACCGGCTGCGCCTGCAGCGCGTCAACGACGCCTTCGCCTCCGGCATGGGCCTCGCCCCGGTCGACCTCGAAGGCCTCACCCCGCACGACCTCTTCCCGCCCTCCGAGGCCGACCGGCTGAGCGCCGCCCTGCGCAAGGTGCTCGCCACCGGTGAGCCCGTGTTCGACCTGCGCTTCCACGGCGTCGTCCCCACCCGCGAGGGCAACCGGCTCTGGGCCGTGTCGCTCTACCGCCTCAACGGCGCCGCGGGCCAGCCCATCGGCGTCGCCGGGCAGGTCTCCGACGTCACCAGCCGGCACGTCGCCGAGCGCGAGGCCGACGGCGTCCGCCGCAACCTCGCGCTGCTCAACGAGGCCAGCGCGCACATCGGCTCCACCCTCGACCTGGAGACCACCGCCAAGGAGCTGCTGGACGTCGTCGTCCCGCCGTTCTGCGACCTCGCGACCGTCGACCTGTACACCGCGCTGCTCTCCGGGGAGAGCGTCCCGAGCGCCGGGCGCCTCGGCGACACCGTCCTCACCGACGGCAGCGGCGAGCTGCGCCGGGTCGCCGTCTCCAGCGTCGTCGGCGGCGCCTCCTCGGTGCTCGGCTCGGTCACCGGCCTGCCCATCGCCGAGGCCGGCGGCACGCTCTGCTACCCGCGCCGCTCCCCGCACGCCCGGGCCCTGCGCACCGGCCGCAGCGTCGTCCCCGAGCCGGGGCCCGACCCGCTGCTGCGCTCCACGCTGATCGTCCCGCTGGTCGCCCGCGACCAGGTCCTCGGCCTCGTCCAGCTCTCCCGCGCCATCGGCAGCGAGCCCTTCGACGCCCGCGACGTCGCCATCGCCGAGGAGCTCGTCGCCCGCGCCGCCGTCTGCATCGACAACGCCCGGCTCTACCGCCGCGAGCACGAGCGGGCCCTGATCCTCCAGCGCAGCCTCCTGCCGCCCGGCAACCCGGCCGCCAGCGGCCTGGAGATCGCCTGCCGCTACCTGCCCAGCAACAACAACACCGAGGTCGGCGGCGACTGGTTCGACGTCATCCCGCTGCCCGGCAACCGCACCGCGCTCGTCATCGGCGACGTCATGGGCCGCGGCCTGCGCGCCGCCGTCGCGATGGGCCAGCTGCGCACCGCCGTGCGCACCCTCGCGATGCTCGACCTCGACCCCGCCGAGGTGCTCGGCGCCCTCGACGAGATCGCCCGCGGCCTCGGCGACGACTCCGTACCGGCCGGCCCGGCCAGCCCGTACGGGCGGCTCACCTCGACGGCCGACGAGGAGGCCCGCGAGGTCTACCTGGCCACCTGCGTCTACGCGGTCTTCGACGCCGTCACCCGGCGTTGCGTGTTCGCCAACGCCGGCCACCTGCCGCCGGTCCTGCTCAGCCCCGGCGAGCCCGCCCGGATGCTCGACGTGCCGCCCGGCCTGCCGCTCGGCGTCGGCGGCGAGCCCTTCGAGGAGGTCGAGCTGACCCTGCCCGACGGCGCCGTCCTCGGCCTGTACACCGACGGCCTCGTGGAGAGCCGCAAGCACCAGCTGGACGAGGGCCTGCGGGCCTTCCGCACCGCGCTCTCCGCCGAGGGCAAGGGCCTGGAGGACCTCTGCGACCACGTCCTCGGCGAGCTCAACCCGCACCACGGCGAGGACGACATCGCCCTCCTGATGGCCAAGGTGCACGCCTTCCCCGAGGACAGCGTCGGCAACTGGTTCCTGCCGCCCGAGCCCACCTCCGTCGCCAAGGCCCGCGAACTCGCCTGCAGCTGGCTGCTCGCCCGCGGCCTGGACGAGCTCGTCGACACCACCGAGCTGCTCGTCAGCGAGCTGGTCACCAACGCGCTCAAGCACGGGCGGGGCGAGATCCGGCTGCGGCTGCTGCGCGACCGCGGGATGGTCTGCGAGGTCTGGGACGACGGCTACGCCCAGCCCCGGCAGCGCCGCGCGCAGGAGACCGACGAGGGCGGCCGCGGCCTGCAGCTCGTCAGCCTGCTCGCCGAGCGCTGGGGCAGCCGGCGGACGCCCAAGGGCAAGATCGTCTGGTTCGAGCTGGCGCTCTGAGGCGTCCGGGGGATCGGCCGTCCGGGTGCAGTCGCCCGGCGGCCCGCCGTGTCGGCGCGGGCGCGACCGGCCGGTCGGCGTTCGATGGCCGCCATGCGCGTCCGCCAGCTCACCGCCGCAGCCGCCGCGCTGCTGCTCGCCGCCGTGCTCGGCGGCTGCTCCGACCGCCCGGCCCCGGCCCGGCCCCCGGCCCCCGAGCCCGTCCCCGAGGCCACCGCCGCCACCGGGGACGTCCGGCCCGCCGACCGCGCCGCCGTCCGGGACGGCGGGACCCTGCGCTGGGCGGTGGACCGCGTCCCCGCGACGCTCAACGTCTACCAGCCCGCCGCGACCGCCGACTCGGCGCTGCTCGCGCACGCCCTCTACCCGTCGCTCTTCCGGCCCGACGGGCACGGCCGGCTCGTCCCCGACCCGGACTACCTGGCCGGCGCCGAGTCCACCCCGCCCGGTCAGCGGCCGCAGGTCGTCACCTACCGGCTCAACCCGCACGCCGTCTGGAGCGACGGCACCCCGCTGACCGCCGCCGACCTGGTCGCCCAGCGGGCCGCGCTCTCCGGACTCGACCCGGCGTACCGGGGCGGGCACCCGGCCGGGTACGACGCCATCGACTCGATCGGCCAGGGCGCCGACCCGCACGAGGTCAAGGTCACCTTCCGGCGGCCCTGCGCCGACTGGCCGTCCCTCTTCGGACCGCTGTACCCGGCCGCCGAGACGTCCACCGCGGCGGCGTTCAACCAGGCGCTCGCGGGCGGGGGCCACCTCGGCGCCGGGCCGTACACGGTGTCCCGGTACGACGCCGAGGACGGACGGGTGACGCTGGAGCGCAACCCGCTCTGGTGGGGCGACCGGCCGAAGGCGGACCGGATCGACTTCCTCGCGGCGGCCCCCGAACGGCGCCTCGACGCCCTGGACCAGGACCTGCTGGACATCGCCCCGGTCACCGCCGCGGTGGACCGGGCGGTGCCCCCGGCGCCGTCCGCGAGCCCCTCCGCGGCCGCACCGCCCGCCGCCGCACCGCCCGCCGCCGCACCGCCCGCCGCCGCGCCCGAGGCGGCCGCGCTCGCCCTGCGGCGGGCCGAGTCGCTGCCCGGGATCACCGTGCACCGGGCCGCCGCCGCCTCGCTCACCCAGCTCACCCTCAACGCCGCCCGGGGCCCGCTCACCGACCCGGCGCTGCGCCTCGCGCTCGGCCGGGCCGTCGACCGGCGGCGGGTCGCCGCCGCGGCCCTCACCCCGCTCGGCGTCGCCCCGGCCGCCCTGGGCAGCCACCTCCTCGCGGGGGACCAGGACGGCTACCGCGACAACAGCGCGGCCGCAGGCCCGGCCGATGCCGCCCGGCTCTTCGACGAGGCCGGGTGGAAGCGGCCGGACGGCGGCGGCACGCGGGCCAAGGACGGCAAGCCGCTCACCCTCGACCTGCTCGTCCCGGCGGGCTCCGCGACCGCCAAGCGCACTGCCGACGCCCTCACCGCCGGCCTCGCCGAGCAGGGCGTCGCCCTGCGGACGGTGACCGCGCCCGCCGACACCTTCGTCAAGGACCACCTCGCGGTGGGCGACTACGACCTCGCCCTGTTCTCCTGGCCGGCCGGCCCCAGTCCGGCGAGCGAGCAGCGGCCCGCCTACGCCAAGCCCCGGCCCGACCCCGACGGCGCCCTCGACCCGGGCAGCAACTACGCCCGCAGCGGCACCGAGGAGATCGACCGCCTCTTCGACCGGGCGGCCGGCGAGCTCGACCGGGCCACCCGTCTGGACCTGCTCCAGGAGGCCGACGTCCGGATCTGGCAGCTCGGCCACTCGGTGCCGCTCTACCAGCGGCCGGAGCTGGTGGGCGTCCGCTCGGGCGTGGCCGGGGCCGGGGTGTGGGGCTTCGACTGGCCGCGCTTCCAGGACGTCGGGTGGGCCGTGACGCCGTAGCCCGGCGTGACCCGGCTGTGATCTTGATCCCGCCGGACGGGCTCGTTTCTGCCCCGGTGCGCCCTTCCCCGTACCATAGGAGAAAGCCGGGGCGTGTCCAGATGCCCGGCGGGTGGACCGGTAGTAGCAGGCGAACGGGTGACGGCGGCCGACGGCGGCCGCAAGTGCGCGTCTCGCGGCCGGGCGCCGTAACCCACGATTCCGGGAGAATCCGCTAGGCATGCCCACGCGCAACGACATCCGTAACGTCGCCATCGTCGCCCACGTCGACCACGGCAAGACCACCCTGGTCGACGCCATGCTGAAGCAGGCCGGCGCCTTCGCGGCCCACCAGCACCTCGACGACCGCATGATGGACTCGAACGACCTGGAGCGCGAGAAGGGCATCACCATTCTCGCGAAGAACACCGCGGTCAAGTACCACCCCAAGGATGGTGGCGCTCCGATCACCATCAACATCATCGACACCCCGGGCCACGCCGACTTCGGTGGCGAGGTCGAGCGCGGTCTGTCGATGGTGGACGCGGTCGTGCTCCTCGTCGACGCCTCCGAGGGCCCGCTGCCGCAGACCCGCTTCGTGCTCCGCAAGGCGCTCTCGGCCCGTCTGCCCGTCATCCTCTGCATCAACAAGACGGACCGCCCGGACTCCCGGATCGACGAGGTCATCAACGAGACCTACGACCTCTTCCTGGACCTGGACGCCGACGAGGACCAGATCGAGTTCCCGATCGTCTACGCCTGCGCCCGTGACGGCGTCGCGTCGCTGACGAAGCCGGAGAACGGCACCGTCCCGGCCGACAGCACCAGCCTGGAGCCGTTCTTCTCCACCCTGCTGGAGCACGTCCCGGCCCCGAGCTACGACGAGGACGCCCCGCTCCAGGCCCACGTCACCAACCTGGACGCCGACAACTTCCTCGGCCGCATCGCGCTGCTGCGCGTCGAGCAGGGCGAGCTGCGCAAGGGCCAGACCGTGGCCTGGATCAAGCGCGACGGCTCGATCCAGAACGTCCGCATCTCCGAGCTGCTGATGACCGAGGCGCTCACCCGCAAGCCGGCCGAGGTCGCCGGCCCCGGTGACATCTGCGCCGTCGCCGGCATCGGCGACATCATGATCGGCGAGACCCTGGCCGACCCGGAGAACCCGATCGCGCTGCCGCTGATCACGGTGGACGAGCCGGCCATCTCGATGACCATCGGCACCAACACCTCGCCGCTCGTCGGCCGTGGCGGCAGCGGCAAGGGCGCGGACGCCAAGGCCGGCGCCAAGGTGGACCGCAAGGTCACCGCGCGCCAGGTGAAGGACCGCCTGGACCGCGAGCTCATCGGTAACGTCTCGCTGCGCGTCCTGGACACCGAGCGCCCGGACGCCTGGGAGGTGCAGGGCCGCGGTGAGCTGGCGCTGGCCATCCTGATCGAGACCATGCGCCGCGAGGGCTTCGAGCTGACCGTCGGCAAGCCGCAGGTGGTCACCAAGGAGGTCAACGGCAAGACGCACGAGCCGGTCGAGCGCCTCACCGTGGACGTCCCCGAGGAGCACATGGGTGCCGTCACCCAGCTCATGGGCATCCGCAAGGGCCGGATGGACAACATGTCCAACCACGGCTCGGGCTGGGTCCGCATGGAGTTCGTCGTGCCGTCCCGCGGCCTGATCGGCTTCCGCACCGAGTTCCTCACCAACACCCGCGGCACCGGCATCGCCCACTCGATCCACGAGGGCCACGAGCCGTGGTTCGGCACGCTGACCACCCGCAACAACGGCTCGCTGGTCGCCGACCGGGCCGGCGTGGTCACCGCCTTCGCGATGACCAACCTGCAGGAGCGCGGCGTGCTCTTCTGCGAGCCGGGCACCGAGGTGTACGAGGGCATGATCGTCGGTGAGAACTCGCGCTCCGACGACATGGACGTGAACATCACCAAGGAGAAGAAGCTCACCAACATGCGGTCGTCGAACGCCGACGTCGCCGAGTCGATCGTCCCGCCGCGCAAGCTCTCGCTGGAGCAGTCGCTGGAGTTCTGCCGCGAGGACGAGTGCATCGAGGTGACCCCGGAAACGGTTCGCATCCGCAAGGTCGTCCTCGACCAGAAGGACCGCGGCCGCACCGCTTCGCGCGCCAAGAAGGCGTGATCCCGACGGTTTGATCGGCCTTTGGCCGGAAAGCTCCGCCCCCCTTTCCACTGGAGAGGGGGGCGAACTTTTTCAATCACCCCAAGTTGTCGATGCGCGTATAAACGGAATAGCGCCTATCACAGTGGGGTGTCCGCTGAGCGAACATGACAGTCCGTCATTCATGACGACTGTCCGTTTGGTACCTGTCTGGCTATGTCTCATATGTCCGGTTTTCGAAACTTACCGACCGTTCATGTGACCTAATTGAGATCGGCAGTGGTCACTTTCGTGTCCGTGCGTGACGGATAGTGGAGCCAGTCAGGCTCGGGTCAAGGGTTAACGCGCAGGGGTGCGCGCCGAAACCACGAGCGCGGACGGCACAGCGGATCCGGTATCAACCAACCGCGGTGCTCTCCTCGTTGGAAAGTCGATTTCAGGAGGCATCCCCCATGCGTGGTGCAACCCAGACCAAGTGGCTCGTTGCGGCGACCGCGATCGCCCTGGCCGCGACCGCTTGCAGCACCAGCTCGAAGAGCAGCGACTCGGCCTCGAAGGACGGCGGCAGCATCGCCGTCCAGCTCGGTGAGCCCCAGCACGGTCTGGTTCCGCAGAACACCGCGGAGTCCGAGGGCACGCAGGTCGTGTACTCGCTGTTCACCGGTCTGGTCGACTACGACATCAAGACCAACGCGCCGAAGCTCGCGATGGCCGAGTCGATCGACTCCGCGGACAGCACGACCTGGACGATCAAGCTCAAGGACGGCTACACCTTCCACAACGGCGAGAAGGTCACCGCCAAGTCCTTCGTGGACGCCTGGAACTGGGGTGCCAACCAGGACAACGCCGCCGAGGGCCTGCCCTTCTACGACAAGATCCTCGGCTCCGACGAGCTGGCTCCGGGCAAGGGCAAGACCCCGACCGCCAAGGAGCTCAAGGGCCTGAAGGTCGTCGACGACAAGACCTTCACCGTCACCCTGAAGGCGCCGTTCTCGCAGTTCAAGACGATGCTGGGTTACAACCCGTTCTACCCGCTGCCGACGGCGTTCTTCTCTGACCCGAAGGCGTTCGGCGAGCACCCCATCGGCAACGGTCCCTTCCAGATGGACGGCGACTGGGACCACAACAAGCAGATCAAGATCAAGCGTTACGACAACTACGGTGGCACCAAGGCCCACCTGCAGAACGTGACCTTCAAGATCTACGACAACCTGGACACCGCGTACAACGACCTGCGCGCCGACAACATCCAGGCCACCAACAAGCTCCCGATCTCCGCGATGTCCACCGTCGCCAGCGAGTTCGGCGACCGCTACATCAACAAGCCGGAGTCGGGCATCGGCTACATCGGCTTCCCGATCGCCTACAACCCGGCCTACCAGAAGCCGGAGATCCGCAAGGCGATCTCGATGGCGATCGACCGTGACCAGATCACCAAGACGATCTTCGCCGGCACCCGCGTCCCGGCCTCGGACTTCGTCAGCCCGCTGATCAACGGCTACCGCAAGGACGCCTGCGGCGACGCCTGCAAGTACGACCCGGCCAAGGCCAAGGACCTCTTCACCCAGGCCGGCGGCCTGCCGGGCAACACCCTGGAGCTCGGCTACAACGCCGACGGCGGCCACAAGGAGTGGATCGAGGCCGTCGGCAACCAGCTGAAGAAGAACCTCGGCGTCGAGGTCACCTTCAAGCCGTTCGAGAAGTTCGGCAAGATCCTGGACGCGCTCCAGGCCAAGCAGTACCAGGGCGCCTTCCGCATGGCCTGGTCGATGGACTACCCGTCGATCGAGGACTACCTGCGCCCGATCTTCTCCAAGGTCGCCATCGACAGCGGCTCGAACTACGGCGGTTACGTCAACGACCAGTTCGAGAGCCTGCTGACCCAGGCCGACGGGGCGAAGACCGAGGACGAGGGCATCAAGCTCTACCAGCAGGCCGACGACATCCTGATCAAGGACATGCCGTACATCCCGGTCTACACGTACCAGTCCTCCGCTGCGTACACCAAGAAGATCAAGAACTTCAACACGGATGCGCAGATGCGCTACAACCTGGCCGAAGTTGAGATGGCCGGCTGATCCGGTAGTCAGACGATCGGGGGCGGGTGGACCGGACCACAGTCCGGCTCGCCCGCCTCCCTTCCTTGTCCGAAAGTATGGAGGTCTGATGGGCCGCTATGTGATCCGCCGGTTGATACAGGCGATCCCTGTTCTCATCGGTGCGACGTTCCTGATCTATTTCATCGTCTTCTCGCTGCCGGGTGACCCGGTGCAGGCGCTGGCCGGTGAGAAGCGCGCCGACCCGATCGTGGCGGAGATGATCCGTCAGAGGTACCACCTGAACGACCCGTTCCTCGTTCAGTACTGGCACTACATCTCGGGCGTCTTCCAGGGCGACCTGGGCGAGAGCCTGCAGGGTCGCAGCGTGAGCGACATGATCGGCGACGCCTTCCCCTACACCCTGAACCTCGGCATGGTGGCGTTCGTCATCGAGGCGGTCGTCGGTGTGGCGGCGGGTGTCATGGCGGCCCTGCGCAAGGGCAAGTTCCTCGACCAGCTGGTCCTCCTGAGTACCCTGCTGGTCATCTCGGTCCCGGTCTTCGTCACCGGCTTCATCCTCCAGCTGGTGCTCGGCGTCCAGCTGAAGAACTCGTACGGCATCGACTTCTTCTCGGTCTCCTTCAACGAGGAGGACGGAATCCGGGCCTACCTGCTGCCGGCCTTCGTCCTCGCGTCGCTCTCGCTCGCGTACGTCGCCCGGCTGACCCGCACCAGCCTGATGGAGACCATGCGCGCGGACTACGTCCGCACCGCCGTCGCCAAGGGCCTGAAGCGCCGTCGGGTGATCGGCCGGCACGCCCTGCGCAACGCGCTGATCCCGATCGTCACCTTCCTCGGCGCCGACCTCGGTGGCCTGATGGGCGGTGCGGTGATCACCGAGAAGATCTTCAACATCCACGGCATCGGCGGTCTGCTCGCCCAGGCCGTGTACCAGAAGCAGGGCACGATCATCGTCGGCGTCGTCACGCTGCTGGTGATGATCTACCTCGTGACCACCCTGCTCGTGGACATGCTGTACGCCGTGCTCGACCCGAGGATTCGCTATGAGTGACACCATCACCAAGGACGCCTCGGCGCCGGCCGGGGACAACAGCCCGAAGGCCGCGCCGGCGAAGAAGCAGAAGCCGGAGCGCGTCGCCAGCCTGTGGTCGGACGCGGTCCGCGACCTGCGCCGCAACCCGATGTTCATCATCGGCGGCGTGCTGGTGCTGGCGCTGATCGTCATCTCGATCGTGCCGCAGTGGTTCACCGACGGCAGCCCGTTCGACAACAACGCGTGCGACCTGTCGCACTCGCTGGAGCGTCCGAGCGCCGACCACTGGTTCGGCTACGACGTCCAGGGCTGCGACAACTACACCCGCACCATCTGGGGCGCCCGCAACTCGATCATCGTCGGCATCCTGACCACCACCATGGTCACCGTGGTCGGCTCCCTCCTCGGCCTGCTGGCCGGCTGGAAGGGCGGGATCATCGACTCGGTCCTGTCGCGGTTCACCGAGATCTTCTTCTCGATCCCGACCCTGCTCGGCGGCATGCTGATCATGTCGATGCTCGGCAAGGGCAACGCCTACACCGTCTCCCTGGTGATGGCCGTCCTCGGCTGGCCGCAGATCTACCGCATCATGCGCGCCTCGGTGCTGGCGAACAAGAACAACGACTACGTGATGGCCGCCCGCGCCCTGGGCGCGGGTGCCGGCCGGATCACCTTCCGGCACATCCTGCCGAACGCCATCGCGCCGGTCATCGTCGTCGCCGCGATCAGCCTGGGTGTCTACATCGGCGCCGAGTCCGCCCTGTCCTACCTGGGCATCGGCGTCCAGTCGCCGGAGATCTCCTGGGGCCTGATGATCAGCGACGCCCAGGTCCGCTTCCTGGCGGCCCCGCACGTGCTGCTCTTCCCCGCCGCGGTCCTGAGCGTCACCGTGCTGGCCTTCATCATGCTCGGCGACGCGGTGCGCGACGCCCTCGACCCGAAGCTCCGCTGAGAGAAGAGGTGACGACCCGATGACCACCGTGATCGAGAAGAACCAGAAGAGCGGCCGGCTCGAAGTTGGCACCCCGCTGCTGGAGGTCAAGGACCTCCACGTGGAGTTCCACACCCGGGACGGCGTCGCGAAGGCCGTGAACGGAGTCAACTACTCCGTGGCCGCCGGTGAGACCCTGGCGGTGCTCGGCGAGTCCGGCTCCGGCAAGTCGGTGACCGCCCAGACCATCATGGGCATCCTCGACATGCCGCCCGGCAAGATCAGCCAGGGCCAGATCCTCTTCCGCGGCCAGGACATGCTGGCCATGAAGGAGGAGGAGCGCCGGCAGATCCGCGGCCAGAAGATCGCGATGATCTTCCAGGACGCGCTGTCCTCGCTGAACCCCGTCATGACCGTCGGCGCCCAGCTGGGCGAGATGTTCCGGGTGCACCGCGGCGCCTCCAAGAAGGAGGCCCGGGAGAAGGCCATCGAGCTGATGGAGCGGGTCCGCATCCCCGCCGCCAGGCAGCGCGTCGGCGACTACCCGCACCAGTTCTCCGGCGGCATGCGCCAGCGCATCATGATCGCGATGGCGCTCTCCATGGAGCCCGACCTGATCATCGCCGACGAGCCCACCACCGCCCTGGACGTGACCGTCCAGGCCCAGGTGATGGACCTCCTCGCCGAGCTGCAGGCCGAGTACAACATGGGCCTGATCCTGATCACCCACGACCTCGGCGTGGTCGCCGACGTCGCGGACAAGATCGCCGTCATGTACGCCGGCCGGATCGTCGAGACGGCCCCGGTGCGCGACCTGTACGCCAACCCGGCGCACCCGTACACCAAGGGTCTCCTGCGTTCCATCCCGCGCCTGGACCAGAAGGGCCAGGAGCTGTACGCGATCAAGGGTCTGCCCCCGAACCTGCTGAAGGTCCCGGCCGGCTGCGCGTTCAACCCCCGCTGTGACGTCGCCACCGACCTGTGCCGCACGGAGATCCCGGCGCTGCACCAGGTGACCGACAAGGACGGCAAGGAGCTCACCGGCCGCCGCAGCGCGTGCCACCTCTGGAAGGAGACCCTCCATGGCTGAGCCCATCCTGGAGGTCAAGGACCTGGTCAAGCACTACCCGCTGACCCAGGGCATCCTCTTCAAGAAGCAGGTCGGCGCGGTCAAGGCGGTCGACGGCATCTCCTTCGACCTGATGAAGGGCGAGACGCTCGGCATCGTCGGCGAGTCCGGCTGTGGCAAGTCCACGCTGGCCAAGGTGCTGATGAACCTGGAGCGGGCCACCTCCGGCCAGGTGCTGTTCAAGGGCGAGGACATCTCCAAGCTGACCGGCCAGGCCCTCAAGGCCGTGCGCCGGAACATCCAGATGGTGTTCCAGGACCCGTACACCTCGCTGAACCCGCGCATGACGGTCGGCGACATCATCGGCGAGCCGTTCGAGATCCACCCCGAGGTGGCCCCGAAGGGCGACCGCCGCAAGGCCGTCCAGGACCTCCTGGACGTCGTCGGCCTGAACCCGGAGTACATCAACCGGTACCCGCACCAGTTCTCCGGCGGTCAGCGCCAGCGCATCGGCATCGCCCGCGGCCTCGCGCTCAAGCCCGAGATCATCATCTGCGACGAGCCGGTCTCCGCCCTGGACGTGTCCGTCCAGGCGCAGGTGATCAACCTGCTGGAGCAGCTGCAGAGCGACTTCGGGCTCTCGTACATGTTCATCGCCCACGACCTCTCCATCGTCCGGCACATCTCCGACCGCGTCGGCGTGATGTACCTCGGCAAGATGGTCGAGATCGGCTCGGACGAGGAGATCTACGAGAACGCCACCCACCCGTACACCCAGGCGCTGCTCTCCGCGGTGCCGGTGCCGGACCCGACGGCGCGCGAGCACCGCGACCGGATCATCCTGACCGGCGACATCCCCTCGCCGGCCAACCCGCCGTCCGGCTGCCGCTTCCGCACCCGCTGCTGGAAGGCGGAGGACCGCTGCTCCGAGGAGATGCCGCTGCTCGCGGTGCCCTCGCTGCTCAAGGGCGCGGCCGCGCACGAGTCGGCCTGTCACTTCGCCGAGGTGCGCGAGACGGAGACGGCCGCGGCCTGACCGACGGCACCCGTGACGCACCCGGAAGGGCCCGTGGCTTCCCGCCACGGGCCCTTCCGGCGTTCGGTAGGTCCGGTGCTGCGTAGATCCGGTGCTGCGTCGATCCGGCGCTGCGTCAACTCCGCGGGCGGTCACCGCACCCATCCGGGGGTACTCGACTCGCGCCGTCGCCGGGGCGCGCTTCTCATGGGGTGTGATGCGACACACACCCTGAGGAGGGACCTCCATGCCCGTAGCCGCCCGTGCTCGTTGGGTCCTCGCCGCTGCGACGTCCGTGGCCCTGGTGGCCACCGGGTGCAGCAGCAGCGGGGGCGGCAGCAGTTCGTCGGACACCAGCAAGACCTTCAGCTACCAGAGCAGTGAGCCGCAGAACCCGCTCCAGCCCGCCAACGCGAACGAGACCGGCGGCGGTCGCATCATCCAGAACCTGTTCAAGGGGCTCGTGGACTACGACCCCGGCACCGCGAAGATCCGCATGCAGGTCGCCGACAAGATCGACACCAGCGACTCGCAGACCTACACCGTCACGCTGAAGGACGGGTGGAAGTTCCACGACGGCACCCCGGTGCACGCCAAGAACTTCGTCGACGCCTGGAACTGGGGCGCGGCCACCACCAACAACCAGATCAACAGCTCCTGGTTCTCCGACATCGAGGGCTACAAGGACGTCCACCCGGCCACCGGCCAGCCGACCACGGACAAGATGTCCGGCCTGAGCGTCACCGACGACCTGCACTTCACGGTCAAGCTGAGCAACAAGGTCTCGTACTTCGAGTACAAGCTCGGCTACATCGCCTTCTCGCCGCTGCCGGACGGCTTCTTCAAGGACCCGGCCGGGTACGGGCAGAAGCCCGTCGGCAACGGGCCGTACCAGTTCGTCAGCTGGTCCCACAACCAGCAGGTGGTCACCAAGGCCTTCCCGGACTACCAGGGCGTGGACAAGCCGAAGAACGGCGGCGTCGTCTTCAAGATGTACAACACGTCCGAGGCCGCCTACGCCGACCTCCAGTCCAGCAACCTCGACGTGATGGACCAGGTGCCGCCGTCCGCGCTGGCCACCTACAAGAGCGACCTCGGCGACCGGGCGATCGACTCCCCCCAGGGCGCCATCCAGAACGTCGGGTTCACGCTCTACCAGGCCGACTGGTCCGCGCCCGACAAGGCCAAGGTGCGCCAGGGCATCTCGATGGCGATCGACCGCGACACCATCACCAAGACCGTGCTCCAGGGCTCCCGCAAGGCCGCCAGCGCCTGGGTGGCCGAAGGCGTCGAGGGCTACAAGGAAGGCGCCTGCGGCGACTTCTGCAAGTTCGACCCGGCCAAGGCGAAGACGCTGATCACCGAGGGCGGCGGCGTCCCCGGCAACAAGCTGACCATCCTGTACAACGCGGACGGCGGCCACAAGGAGTGGGTCGACGCGGTGTGCAACTCGATCCGGCAGAGCACCGGGGTGGACTGCACCGGCGACCCGAAGCCCGACTTCAAGACCGCGCGCGCGGCGATCACCGGACACCAGGTCAACGGCATGTTCCGGACGGGCTGGGTGCAGGACTACCCGCTGAACGCCAACTTCCTCGCGGACGTGTACCGCACCGGCGCCGCGTCCAACGACACGGGGTACAGCAGCCCGCAGTTCGACCAGGCCGCCAAGCAGGCCGACGAGGCCGCCAGCGTCGCCGACACGGTCACCGGCTACCAGCAGGCCGAGGCCGTGCTGCCCGGCGACATGCCGGCCATCCCGCTCTGGTACTACCGCACCAACTCGGGCTACTCGACCAAGGTGCAGAACGTGAAGTTCGACTCCTTCGGCAACCCGGCCTGGACCCAGGTCGAGGTCAAGGGCTGATCCCCTCTCCCGCCGGCCCCGCCCTCACCGCACGGAGGGCGGGGCCCGGCCACCTCGGAAGGAGGCTCGGATGGGCAGTTACGTGCTGCGTCGGGTGCTGCAGATGATCCCGGTGTTCCTCGGCACCACGCTGCTGATCTTCCTGATGGTCTACACGCTGCCGGGCGACCCGGTGGCGGCGCTGTTCGGCGAGAAGGCCGCCGATCCGGCCGTGGTGGCCAGCATCAAGCACAAGTACTACCTCGACCAGCCGGTCTGGAAGCAGTACCTGCACTACATGGGCAACCTCTTCCAGGGGGACTTCGGGACCAGCTTCACCGGCCGTCCGGTCACCGACATCATGGCGGACGCCTTCCCGGTCACCATCCGGCTCGCGCTGCTGGCCTTCGTGTTCGAGATGGTCCTCGGCCTGTGCCTCGGGCTCGTCTCCGGCCTCAAGCGCGGCAGCCTCCAGGACACCCTGGTGCTGATCCTCACCCTGCTGGTGATCTCCATCCCGGTCTTCGTGCTCGCGTACATCGCGCAGACGGTGTTCGCCACCAACCTGGGCTGGGTCACCCCGACGGTGCAGGACAGCTACGACCTGTCCCAGCTGCTCCTGCCGGCGATGGTGCTCGGCTCGCTCTCGCTCGCGTACGTCGCCCGGCTCACCCGCACCTCCATCGGCGAGAACCTGCGGGCCGACTACATGCGCACCGCGGTCGCCAAGGGCCTGCCCCGGCGGACCATCATCTCCCGCCACCTGCTGCGCAACTCGCTGATCCCGGTGGTCACGTTCCTCGGCACCGACCTGGGCGCCCTGATGGGCGGCGCGATCGTGACCGAGGGCATCTTCAACGTGCAGGGCATCGGCAACGTCCTGTACCGGGCGATCAACCAGAAGGAGGGGCCGACGGTGGTCGGCATCGTGACCGTCCTGGTGATCGTCTACCTGGTCGCCAGCCTCCTCGTCGACCTGCTCTACGCGGTCCTGGACCCGAGGATCCGCTATGCCTGACATCCATGACGAAGAGTCCTTCGAACCGCACCCCAAGCCCGGCGTCTCGCGCCTGGACTACGCGGGCGAGCAGGGCATGGCCGTCGAGCAGGACACCCTGGTCGAGGCCGACCCGGTCAAGCGCGAGGAGGCCCGCAGCCTCTGGGGCGACGCCTGGCGGGACCTGCGGCGGCGCCCGATCTTCCTGATCTCGGCGGTGCTGATCCTGCTGCTGGTCGTCATGGCGATCTTCCCGTGGGCGTTCACCGACGCCGACCCGCGCAAGGCCGACCTGGTGCACAACTACCTGCGCCGGCCGGACTGGTCGGACGTGTTCGGGGCCGGCTGGTTCGGCTACGACGGACAGGGCCGGTCGATCTTCGCCCGCGTCGTGTACGGCGCCCGCGCCTCGATCACCGTCGGCATCTGCGTCACCGCGGCGGTCACCGTGCTCGGCGGCCTGGCCGGCATGGTCGCCGGGTACTTCGGCGGCGGCGTGGACGCGGTGATCTCCCGGATCGTCGACATCTTCTTCGGGATCCCGCTGCTGCTCGGCTCGCTGGTGCTGCTGAACGCGTTCGCCACCCGCACGGTGTGGAGCGTGGTCATCGCCCTCGGCTTCCTCGGCTGGACCCAGATCGCCCGCGTCATGCGCGGCGCCGTGCTGACCGTCAAACAGGCCGACTACGTGGTGGCCGGACGGGCACTCGGGGCCGGGACGGGGCGGCTGATGTTCCGGCACATCCTGCCGAACGCGATCGCGCCGGTGATCGTCGTCGCGACCATCGCGCTCGGCGGCTACATCGCGACCGAGGCGACGCTGAGCTTCCTCGGCATCGGCCTGCAGGACCCGACCATCTCCTGGGGCATCGACATCTCCTCCGCCCAGAAGGTGATCCGGACGGCGCCGTACGTCCTGTTCTTCCCGGCCGCGGCGCTCTCCGTCACCGTGCTGGCCTTCATCATGCTGGGCGACGCGGTGCGCGACGCCCTCGACCCGAAGCTTCGCTGAGCGAGGGGAACGCATCGTGACTACAGCTGTGGACACCACCGGACCCGGGCGGGACGCGCCGTACGAGGGACCGCTGCTCGACGTGCGCGACCTGCACGTCGAGTTCGTCACCCGGGACGGCGTGGCCCGGGCGGTCAACGGGGTCAACTACAGCGTCCGGGCGGGGGAGACGCTGGCGGTGCTCGGCGAGTCCGGGTCGGGCAAGTCGGTGACGGCGCAGGCGATCATGGGCATCCTGGACATGCCGCCGGCCCGCATCCCGCGCGGCGAGATCCGCTTCCGCGGCCAGGACATGCTGAAGATGGGCCGGGAGGAGCGGCGGCGCATCCGCGGCCGGAAGATCGCGATGATCTTCCAGGACGCGCTGTCCTCGCTCAATCCGGTGCTCAGCGTGGGCTTCCAGCTCGGCGAGATGTTCCGGGCGCACCAGGGGACGTCCCGCAAGGAGGCCAAGGACAAGGCCGTCGAGCTGATGGACCGGGTACGCATCCCGGCGGCGGCGCAGCGGGTGAACGACTACCCGCACCAGTTCTCCGGCGGCATGCGCCAGCGCATCATGATCGCGATGGCGCTGGCCCTCGAACCGGACCTGATCATCGCCGACGAGCCCACGACGGCGCTGGACGTGACGGTGCAGGCCCAGGTGATGGACCTGCTGGCGGAGCTCCAGGCGGAGTTCCAGATGGGCCTGATCCTGATCACCCACGACCTCGGCGTGGTGGCCGACGTCGCGGACAAGATCGCGGTGATGTACGCGGGGCGGATCGTCGAGACGGCGCCCGTGCACGAGCTGTACGCGCGCCCGGCCCACCCGTACACCCGGGGCCTGCTGGACTCGATCCCGCGACTGGACCAGAAGGGCCAGGAGCTCTACGCCATCAAGGGGCTGCCGCCCAACCTGCTGCGGATCCCGAAGGGCTGCGCGTTCAACCCGCGCTGCCCGCGGGCGCAGGACGTCTGCCGGGCCGAGGTACCGGAGCTGTACCCCGTGACCGAGGAGGACGGCACCGCGCTGGCCGGGCGGGGCAGCGCGTGCTTCTTCTGGAAGGAGACCCTCCATGGCCGGTAACGGGGCGAGTGCGCTGGGGGCGACCACGGCGGCGGCGACCACGCCGGAGGAGCTCGTGTTCGACCAGAACGTGGCGCGCGGCGAGCCGATCCTCGAAGTCCGCGACCTGGTCAAGCACTTCCCGCTGACGAAGGGGGTGCTGCTCAAGAAGCAGGTCGGCGCGGTGAAGGCGGTGGACGGGGTCTCCTTCGACCTGATGCAGGGGGAGACGCTGGGCATCGTGGGCGAGTCGGGCTGCGGGAAGTCCACGCTGGCGAAGGTGCTGATGAGCCTGGAGCCGGCCACCGGGGGATCCGTCCGGTACAAGGGCGAGGAGATCTCCCGGCTGTCGGGGTCGGCGCTGAAGGCCGTGCGGCGGAACATCCAGATGGTGTTCCAGGACCCGTACACCTCGCTGAACCCGCGCATGACGGTCGGGGACATCATCGGCGAGCCGTTCGAGATCCACCCGGAGGTGGCGCCGAAGGGCGACCGCCGCAAGGCCGTCCAGGATCTGCTGGACGTCGTCGGGCTCAACCCGGAGTACATCAACCGGTATCCGCACCAGTTCTCCGGCGGCCAGCGTCAACGCATCGGTATCGCCCGGGGGTTGGCGCTCAAGCCGGAGATCATCATCTGTGACGAGCCGGTGTCGGCGCTCGACGTGTCCGTCCAGGCGCAGGTGATCAACCTGCTGGAGAAGCTCCAGGGCGAGTTCAACCTCTCGTACATGTTCATCGCGCACGACCTCTCGATCGTCCGGCACATCTCCGACCGCGTCGGCGTGATGTACCTCGGCAAGATGGTCGAGATCGGCTCCGACGAGGAGATCTACGACCACGCCACCCACCCGTACACGCAGGCCCTGCTGTCGGCCGTGCCGGTGCCCGACCCGACCGCGCGGGAGTCGCGGGACCGGATCGTGCTGACCGGGGACGTCCCCTCGCCGGCGAACCCGCCGTCGGGCTGCCGCTTCCGCACGCGCTGCTGGAAGGCGCAGGAGCGGTGCGCGGTGGAGGTCCCGCTGCTCGCGGCGCCGTCGTGGCTGGACGGGGCGGCCCGGCACGAGTCGGCGTGTCACTTCGCGGCGGAGCGCGAGATCGGGTAGAGCGCGGCGGAGCGCGAGATCAGGTAGAGCGCGGCGGAGCGGGACAACGGGAGGGGGGCCGCCGCGGCCGGGTAACAATTCGGTCGACGTCGCGGCAGGCGGCGCACACCAAGGGCGCGTCCTCGATTCGAGGGCGCGCCCTGCGCTGTGCTGCGCAAACGCCGGAAAAAGATCGATTACTCCTCGTAAACGCGCGAATACCGGAGATCATCGTCCGCCTTCCGGAGATCGGAGCGGGTGATCCCGTATGCGATATGCGGGAATTTGGCGAGCATTGTCCGGGCCGGGTCCGGCGCGTAATTGAAAAGAGATGTGACGCGGATTCCGAAAGCCGGTCGGTTGATCGATAGTTGCTTTGCGCGTATCAGTGGTCACCTCGCCAACTGTGCGGATCGGCCCTGAGATGTCGGCCTCCGTCACGCCCGGCACACCGAGTGGCGGGGCCGCCGTTCGTTCGCAAGCCCCCAAAACGAGGAGCAGTTGAATGAGGCTCACCAAGACGATGCGCCTGACCGCCCTGGCGGCCTGCACGGCGCTCGCGATCTCCGCGTGCACCACGGGCAGCGACAAGAAGCCCCCGGCCGGCAAGACCGGCGGGTCGATCAGCGTCCAGCTGGGTGAGCCGCAGAACGGCCTGGTCCCGCAGAACACCGCGGAGTCCGAGGGCACCCAGGTCGAGTACGCGCTCTTCACCGGGCTGGTCGACTACGACCCCAAGACCAGCACGCCCAAGCTCGCCATGGCCGAGTCGATCGACTCGCCGGACTCCACCGTCTGGACGATCAAGCTCAAGGACGGCTACACCTTCCACAACGGCGAGAAGGTGACCGCGCAGTCCTTCGTCGACGCCTGGAACTGGGGCGCCGACCAGGACAACGCCGCGCAGGCCCTGCCGTTCTTCGACAAGGTCCTCGGCTCCGACGAGCTCGCGCCCGGCAAGGACAAGAAGCCCACGGCCACGGCGCTCAAGGGCCTCAAGGTCGTGGACGACAAGACCTTCACCGTCACCCTCAAGGCGCCGTTCTCGCAGTTCAAGACCATGCTCGGGTACAACGCCTTCTACCCGCTCCCGAAGGCGTTCTTCAACGACCCGAAGGCCTTCGGCGACAACCCGATCGGCAACGGCCCGTTCCAGATGGACGGCCCGTGGCAGCACAACCAGCAGATCAAGGTCAAGCGCTACGACAACTACCCGGGCAAAAAGGCCAAGCTCGATTCGGTCACCTTCAAGATTTACGACAAGCTGGAAACCGCGTACAACGACCTCCGCGCGGACAACATCCAGATCACCAACAAGCTGCCGATCTCGGCGATGGCGACGGTGGCCCAGGAGTTCGGTGACCGCTACATCTACCAGCCGGAATCCGGCGTCGGCTACATCGGGTTCCCGATCGCGACCAACAAGGCGTTCGCGAGTCCCGACCTGCGCAAGGCGATCTCGATGGCGATCGACCGCGAGGCCATCACCAAGACGATCTTCTCCGGCACCCGCAAGCCGGCCGACGACTTCGTCAACCCGATCATCCCGGGTTACCGCCAGGGCGCGTGCGGCGACGCCTGCAAGTACGACCCGGCGAAGGCGAAGGCGCTCTACACCCAGTCCGGCGGCCTGCCCGAAAACAAGCTGGAGATCGGCTACAACGCGGACGGCGGCCACAAGGAGTGGATCGAGGCCGTCGGCAACCAGCTGAAGAACAACCTCGGGATCGACGTCACCTTCAAGCCGTTCGAGAAGTTCGGCAAGATCCTCGACGCGCTGGGGGCCAAGCAGTACTCCGGCGCCTTCCGCATGGCCTGGTCGATGGACTACCCGTCGATCGAGGACTACCTGCGCCCGATCTTCTCGAAGATCGCCATCGACAACGGCTCCAACTACGGCGGCTACGTCAACGAGGACTTCGAGGCGCTGCTCGCCAAGGCCGACCAGGCGAAGACCGAGGACGAGGGCCTGAAGCTGTACCAGCAGGCCGACGACATCCTGCTCAAGGAGCTGCCGTACATCCCGGTGTACACCTACATGAGCTCCGGGGCGTACACCAAGACCGTCAAGAACGTCATCATCGACGCCCAGAACCGCATCGACCTGACCTCCGTCGAACTCGCCTGACCCGACTCCCGCTGACCGGTGCGTCCCGCAGGGCGGCGCGGGAAACCCCCGTGCCGCCCGCCGGTGACGCGCCCCAACCACGAGGAGGCCGCCACATGGGCCGCTATGTGGTCCGTCGGGTCATCCAGGCCGTACCTGTGATCCTCGGCGCGACGTTCCTGATCTACGCACTGGTCTTCCTGCTGCCCGGTGACCCCATCCAAGCGCTGGCCGGTGAGAAACGCGCGGACCCGACGGTCGTCGCGATGCTGCACGACCGGTACCACCTGGACGATCCGTTCTTCCTCCAGTACTGGCACTACCTGGTCGGCCTGTTCCAGGGCGACTTCGGCGAGGACTACCGCGGCCACGCCGTCGTCGACGTGATGACGCGGGCCTTCCCGTACACCATCAACCTGGCCGGGACCGCGCTGGTCATCGAGATGGCGGTGGGCGTGACCGCCGGCGTGGTCGCCGCCCTGCGGCGCGGCCGGTTCATCGACAACCTGGTGCTGATCTCGACCCTGATGGTCATCTCGATCCCGACCTTCGTGATCGGCTTCGTGCTCCAGCTGCTCCTCGGGGTGAAGCTCCACAACGACTACGGCATCGACTTCTTCCCGGTCTCGTTCAACGAGGACGACGGCTTCCGCGCGTACCTCCTGCCGGCCTTCGTGCTCGCGTCCACCTCGCTCGCCTACATCGCCCGGCTCACCCGGACCAGCCTGACCGAGGTGATGCGGGCCGACTACGTGCGCACGGCGGTGGCCAAGGGCCTGAGCCCGCTGCGCGTCGTGGTGCGGCACGGGCTGCGCAACGCGCTGATCCCGATCGTCACCTACCTCGGCATGGACCTGGGGTCGCTGATGGGCGGCGCGGTGATCACCGAGGGCATCTTCAACATCCCCGGGATCGGGCACCAGCTGTTCCAGTCCGTGTACCTGCGCGAACGCACCATCGTGGTGGGCGTCGTGAGCGCCCTCGTCATGGTGTACCTCCTCACCAACCTGGTGGTCGACCTGCTCTACGCCGTTCTTGACCCGAGGATCCGCTATGAGTGAGCCGACGAACGCGCTGGACACGACGGCCCCGGTGACCGCGGCGGCGGCCGCCAAGGGCGACAAGGAGCGGGTGGGCAGCCTCTGGACGGACGCCTGGTACGACCTGCGGCGCAACCCGCTCTTCATCATCGGCGGGCTGCTGGTGCTGCTCATGGTGGTGATGGCCGTCGCCCCGCAGCTGTTCACCGACAAGGACCCGAACTCGGCCGGCTTCTGCGAACTCTCGTCCTCGCTGCAACGCCCCTCCGCGGACCACTGGTTCGGCTTCGACGTCCAGGGCTGCGACGTCTACACCCGGACGATCTGGGGTGCCCGCAACTCGATCATCGTCGGCATCCTGACCACGTCGCTGGTGGTCCTGGTCGGCGGCACGCTCGGGCTGCTGGCCGGCTGGATGGCCGGGTTCTGGGACAGCCTCCTGTCGCGCATCACCGAGATCTTCTTCGCGATCCCGCTGCTGCTCGGCGGCATGCTCATCATGTCGACCTGGCAGAAGGGCAACGCCTGGACGGTCTCGGCGGTGATGGCGGTGCTCGGCTGGCCGCAGATCTACCGGCTGATGCGCTCGGCGGTGATCTCCAACAAGCACAACGACTACGTGGTCGCCGCGCGGGCGCTCGGGGCCGGCACCGGGCGGATCGTCACCCGGCACATCCTGCCGAACGCGGTGGCGCCGGTGATCGTCGTCTCGACCATCAACCTCGGCGTGTTCATCGGCGCCGAGGCCGCGCTGTCCTACCTGGGCATCGGCATCCAGTCCCCGGCGATCTCCTGGGGCCTGATGATCAGCGACGCCCAGTCCCGCTTCCTGAACGCCCCGCACGTACTGCTCTTCCCGGCCGCCGTGCTGAGCATCACCGTGCTGGCGTTCATCATGCTCGGCGACGCGGTGCGCGACGCCCTCGACCCCAAGCTGCGCTGAGGAGGGCCGCGGACCATGACTGACACGACGAAGCCGTCCGGCACGAGGGACGGCGGGGCGCGCCTGAGCGCGATCGAGGTGACCGCCCCGCGCCGGGAGAACCTGGTGCCCGGCACGCCACTGCTCGAAGTCGACGACCTCCACGTCGAGTTCGTCACCCGGGACGGCATCGCCAAGGCCGTCAACGGCGTCAGCTACTCGGTGTCGGCCGGGGAGACGCTGGCGGTGCTCGGCGAGTCCGGTTCGGGCAAGTCGGTGACGGCGCAGGCGATCATGGGCATCCTGGACATGCCGCCGGGGCGGATCACGGCCGGCAAGGTGCTGTTCCGGGGCCAGGACCTGCTGACGATGAGCCCCAAGGCCCGGCGCGCGGTGCGCGGCCGGAAGATCGCGATGATCTTCCAGGACGCGCTGTCCTCGCTCAACCCGGTCCTCAGCGTGGGCTACCAGCTCGGCGAGATGTTCCGGGTGCACCAGGGCGCCTCGCGCAAGGAGGCGAAGGACCGCTCGGTCGAGCTGATGGAGCGGGTGCGCATCCCGGCGGCGGCGCAGCGGGTGGACGACTTCCCGCACCAGTTCTCCGGCGGCATGCGCCAGCGCATCATGATCGCGATGGCGCTCTCGATGGAGCCCGACCTGATCATCGCGGACGAGCCCACCACTGCCCTGGACGTGACCGTCCAGGCCCAGGTGATGGACCTGCTGGCCGAGCTGCAGTCCGAGTTCCACATGGGGCTGATCCTGATCACCCACGACCTCGGCGTGGTGGCCGACGTCGCGGACAAGATCGCGGTGATGTACGCGGGACGGATCGTCGAGACGGCGCCCGTGCACGAGCTGTACGCGCGCCCGGCCCACCCGTACACCCGGGGCCTGCTCAACTCGATTCCCCGGCTGGACCAGAAGGGGCAGAACCTGTACGCCATCCAGGGCCTGCCGCCGAACCTCCTGCACATTCCGGCCGGCTGCGCGTTCAACCCGCGCTGCGACCGGGCGCAGGACCGCTGCCGGTCCGAACTTCCGCCGCTCGTCCCGGTGCTGGACGCGGAGGGCAGGGACCTGCCGGGCCGGCACAGCGCCTGCCACTTCTGGAAGGAGACCCTCCGTGGCTGAGCCGATCCTGGAGGTCCGGGACCTGGTCAAGCACTACCCGCTGACGCAGGGGATCCTCTTCAAGCGGCAGGTCGGCGCGGTGAAGGCGGTGGACGGCATCTCCTTCGACCTGGTCACCGGGGAGACGCTGGGCATCGTCGGCGAGTCCGGCTGCGGGAAGTCCACGCTGGCCAAGGTGCTGATGAGCCTGGAGCGGGCGACCGCGGGCCAGGTGCGCTACAAGGGCCAGGACATCACCCGGCTGTCGGGGTCGGCGCTGAAGGCCGTGCGGCGGAACATCCAGATGGTGTTCCAGGACCCGTACACCTCGCTGAACCCGCGCATGACGGTCGGGGACATCATCGGCGAGCCGTTCGAGATCCACCCGGAGGTGGCGCCGAAGGGCGACCGCCGCAAGGCCGTCCAGGATCTGCTGGACGTCGTCGGGCTCAACCCGGAGTACATCAACCGGTATCCGCACCAGTTCTCCGGCGGCCAGCGTCAACGCATCGGCATCGCCCGGGGGTTGGCGCTCAAGCCGGAGATCATCATCTGTGACGAGCCGGTGTCGGCGCTCGACGTGTCCGTCCAGGCGCAGGTGATCAACCTGCTGGAGCAGCTGCAGACCGAATTCGGCCTGTCGTACATGTTCATCGCGCACGACCTCTCGATCGTCCGGCACATCTCCGACCGCGTCGGCGTGATGTACCTCGGCAAGATGGTCGAGATCGGCTCGGAGGACGAGATCTACGCCCATCCGACCCACCCGTACACCCAGGCCCTGCTGTCGGCCGTGCCGGTGCCCGACCCGACCGGCCGCGAGCAGCGCGAGCGCATCCTGCTCAGCGGCGACCTGCCGTCGCCGGCGAACCCGCCGTCCGGCTGTCGCTTCCGCACCCGCTGCTGGAAGGCGCAGCAGCGGTGCTCCGAGGAGGTGCCGCTGCTCGCGGTGCCCGCGCTGCTGGAGGGCCCGGCCGCGCACGAGTCGGCCTGCCACTTCGCCGAGGTGCGGGACGTGATCGGGAGCGCCTGAGCCCGTTCCCCGGCCGGGTCGCGGAGTCCGCCGACTCCGCGGCCCGGCCGCGTGGTGCCGGGCGCCGTCGGCCCCCGGGGGCGGTCACTTCTCGAAGCCGACGTTCTCCCAGACGATGTCGGACAGGCCCTGCGCGCCGATGTTGGCGAGGTTGGCGCGGGCGCCGTACAGCTGCGGCCGCTGGTAGAGCGGGAGCATCCCGGCCACCTTCCACAGCTCGGCGTCGGCCTGGTTGATGGCCTCGGAGGCGGTGGCGGTGTCCGGCGCGGCGGCGGCCCGGTCGAGGGCGGCGTCGACGGCGGCGCTGCCGGTGCCGGCGTGGTTGTTGCCGCTGTTCTGGACGAAGCTGGCGCGGCTGCCGCTGGCGGGGAAGGGCGTGCCGAGCAGCGCGTACACGGCGAGGTCGAAGTCCTGGCGGTTGACGTACTTGTCGAAGAACTCGTTCGGGCCGGCCTGGACGGTGGTGACCTTCACACCGACGCCCTTGAGCATTCCGGTGAGGCTCGCGGCCTCGCTCTGGGCGGTGGCGACGCCGGCCGGGACGACCAACCGCAGGTTCAGCTCGCGGCCGTCCTTGTGGCGGACGTCGCCGTCGAGCTTCCAGCCGGCCGCGTCGAGCTTGCGGCGGGCCTCGGCGGGGTCGTAGCGGCTGAGGCCGAGCGAGTTGTCGCGGTAGGCGTTCTGGTTGGCGACCAGCAGGTGGTTGTTGAGCGTGGCCGGCGGCCAGTCCAGGCCCTTGAGGTCCTCGCGGGCGATCGCGTCCCGGTCGATCGCCTGGAACACGGCCTGGCGCACGGTCGCGTCGGTGAGCAGCGGGCTGCGGCCGTTGAGGGTGAGCTGGCGGAAGTCCGGCCCGCCGGCCCGCCGGACGACGGCGCCCTTGGTGCGCTTGATGGCCTCGTACCCGGCCACGTCCGGGCCGTTGTTGAAGAGGTCGATGTCGCCGCGGCCGAAGGCGGCGGCCATCGTCGCCGGCGTCATGGCGTGGAAGACGATGCGGTCCAGCAGCGGCTTGTCGCCCCACCAGGCCGGGTCGGCGACCAGGGTGACGGTCTGGGCCGCCGGGTCCAGCTTCTCGACCTTGAACGGGCCCGCGGTGACCGGGATGGCGTCCAGGTAGGCGGTGTTGAACAGGTCGGGGCCGCTCACCCTGCTCGCCGGCAGCAGCGGGGCGTTGGCGGCGCCGTTGAACATCGACTGCCACTCGGAGAAGGGCTGGTCGAAGGTCATCACGGCCTGGAAGTCGTCCTTGCCGGGCACCACCGAGGAGACCAGCTCGAAGCCGGTGCTGCTGGAGGACTTGTACGCCGGGTCCTTGCCGTTCATCGCGTGCCAGTCGGCCTCGATGTCGCGCCAGGTGATCGGGGTGCCGTCGGACCAGTGGGCCTGCGGGTTGAGCGTCCAGACGACCACCTGGTGGCCGTCCCTGAGCTCGGCGTGGGCGTCCTGGAGGTAGGCCGGGTTGGGGGTCTGGGTGCCGGCCGCGTCGGAGCGGAAGAAGGTGGGCAGCAGCGCCTTGGTGACGCTGCCCGTCGAGGACTCGGTGCCGTCGGCGTGGATCGGCGACCACTGGTGGGAGAACTGGGTGATCGCGAGGTTCAGCGTGCCGCCCTGGCGCAGCTGGGCGCGGTCGCGCGGATTGATGTCCGTCGCGGTGGACTTGGGCGACTTCGGGACGGACGCCATCGCGTCGCCGGGCGAGCCGTCCGGCTGGGACGCACACGAACAGAGCGTCAGCGAGAGCGTGAGCGCGGTGAGGCCGGCGAGCAGGGCCGTCCGGTGGTGGAGGCGGCCCATTGGCATGCTCCCGAGGCAGGTGTGGCGGATGGTGTGGCGTCACATCTTGGCGAGCGGGACGGGAGTTGTCGAGGGGGAGGGCCGGGGGGCCGGCCGACGGGGACGGCCGAGGGGCGGGCCCGTTCCTTCACGGGGAAGGCGGCGGACCCGCCCGTCGGCGGTCGGGCGCGGTCGCTCAGGCGACGGTGAACTTGAAGGTGCGGTCCTTGTCGCCGCTCTTGTCGAGCAGCGGGGTGAGCGCGTCGGCGACGTCCTGCGCGGTGATCGCCGCGGACTGGCCGTTCTTCTTGATCTTGACCTTGTCGAAGACGTTGCCGAGCTGGGCGTTGAGCGCGTCCAGGTCCCACTTGGGCGTCAGCTTGCCCGAGGCGTCCGGCACGAGGGTCAGCGCCTTGGCGGCGGTCAGCTTGCCGAAGTTAAACGTCTTGGCGCCGGCCGTGATGTGGATCGGGCCGCTGACCGCGGACTTGCCGAGGCCGTCCGCGGCGGCCTGCAGGGCCTGGGCGGAGACCTTCGGCTGGGCGGCCGTGACGTTCAGCGCGATCGGCTGGTCGGGCTTGCCGGCGGCGCGGTCGCGGTAGGCCTGCTCGACCACGGCGACGGCGCTCGCGGAGTCCAGCGCCTGACCGGCCTTGCCGGGCACGACGACCGGGTCGCCGGTGTCGCCGAACTTGACGTAGCCCTCCTGCAGGCCCTGGCCCGCCCCGGCGGCCAGGCCGTCGAGCGCGGCCTTGAGCTTGGCCCGGTCGACCTTGACCTCCGGCGCGACGTTCTTCGTGCCGCCCTGCAGCGACTTGATGACGTCGACCGGGCTGTAGCTGTGCTGGGTGAGGCCGTCGACGGTGGCCGTGGTGTCGAAGCCGAGTCCGGCGACGGTCGGGTCCAGGTCGACGCTCTGGTCGCCGATCTTCAGCTTGAGCGGCTGCTGGCCGGCCTTGCCCACCGTCTCGTCGAGCTGGTGGATGGCCTGGTCGCGGTTGTTGCCGCCGATGTCGGTGCCGAGCACCACGGTGCCCTTGGGGATGTCCGACTGGTTCAGCATCAGGCCGGTGCCGTACGCGGCGGCGCCGAGGAACAGGACGCCGCCGATGCCGTAGACGCCGAGCTTGACGATCTTCTTGCCGGCGCCGCCCTTCTTCTTGGCCTTGCCCTGCGCCTTGGCGGGCGCGGCCTTCGCGGGCTCCGCGGCGGCGGGGGCCGGGCCGCCGGCCTCCGGGCGGGGGCCGGGCGGGGGGGCCGGCAGTGGGGTGACCGCGGTGGCCTCCGGGTCGCGGCCGGGCTGCCGCGCGCCGGCCGGGGCGGCGCCGAACGGATCGGTGCCGAACGGGCCGGTGCCGAACGGGTCGGCGGGGGAGGCCTTGCCGCCCGGTGCGCCCGGTGCGCCCGGCGCGGCGGGGGCGCCGGGGAACAGGCCGCCGGGGGCGGCGAACGCGTCCTGGCCGGCGGGCGCACCGGGGCGCTGCGCGGCGAACGGGTCGGCGCCGGTGGGCGCGGAGGCGAACAGGCCCGGCTGCTGGCGGCCCTCGCCGGCACCCCGGCCGGCGCGCTGGGCGCCGTCCTGGGGCAGGCCGGGTATGGCGGCCGGCGCCGGAACGTCCTCGCGGATCGGCGCGAAGCCGTCGACGGAGGTGTCCTCGGGGTCGGCCGCGCCGCCGGCCGGGAAGGGCCGGGCGCTCTGCGGGCCGCGGTTCTGCGGGCGGCCGTCAGGCGCGCCGGCACCCTGCGGACCGCGCTTCTGCGGACGGCCGTTCTGCGGGCCGCGCGGACCGGCGGGGGTCGCCGCGGCGGGAGGAACGGGGGCGAACGGGTCGGTGGCGAACGGGGCCGCCGCGGCCTCGTACACGCCGGGCTCGTCGGCCCGGCCCTCCGGGCCGCCGAACGGCGCGGGAGCCGGGGCGGGCGCGGCGCCGTTGGCCTGCGCCTGGGCGGGGACCGGACGGCCGCTCTGCCGGGCGGCGCCCTGGCCGGAGCGCTGGGCGCCGTTCTGCGGGGCGCCCTCGGGGCGCGCGCCGTTCGGCTGGGGCTTGGGCCGGGCCTGGGCCTTGGCCTGCGGCTGGGCCTGGGGCTCGGCTCCGGCGCCCGGCGCACCGGCCGGGACCGGGGCGGGCGCGGCCTCGTTGGGCGCCGACGCGGCCTTCTTCTGCCGCGGCCGGAACCACGCGCCGGTCGACTCGGACTCGGAGGTCGCCGGCGGGATCGGCGGGATCTGCCACTCCGGCGGCAGGTTCGGCGGCGTCGCCGTGCGGCCGCCGCCCTCCATCACGCCGAGGACGGGGGAGGAGGGCGCGGAGCGGTGGCGCGCGCCGCCCGCCTCGGGGGCGGACGCCGGGGCCTCGTCGCCGGGGCCCTCCTCGTTCTTGACGGCGCTGCGGACGACGACCGGCGGGATCGGGCGCGAGCCGGGGATGTTGATCCGGACCCGGGTGGTCAGGGTGGTCTCGGTCTTCGGGACCTCGTCCTCGCCGCCCGACGCCGCGCCCTGGGCGGCACCGTTGCCGGCCCGGTCGCCGCCGGGCAGGCCCGGTGTGCCGTAGGGCGGGGTGCCCGACGGGTAGGCGTCCGGGCCCGTGCGCCGGGGCGTCGGGTGGGCGTTGTCAGATTCGCGGCTGCTCAATGCTGCTCTGCTCCGGGTTCGCGGGCGGGCCGTGCGGCGCGACCGCGGTTCGTGGTCGCCGGGCCTGGGGCGGGCGGCGGTCGGGTACGGCGTTCTGCGGCACCACCATACTGGGAAGAACTGAGCGGTGAACGGGTTCGGACAGATCCTGATACGTCCGGTTCCTCCGGTATGAGAGTACGGCCGTGTGGTCCTGACTGCGCGTCGTGCGCGGTACCGTACGCGCCGCACTCCCGGGCTCAGCGGGGCGGGTTGGGGACCCCGGGGAACCAGCTCGCGCGGGTGGGCAGGGTGGCGCAGATCACGCCCAGGATCGAGCCGGCGAACATCCAGGCGAGCGAGGTGGCATTGGGCCACAGCACGGTGTCGCCCTCCGGCCGCGGCACGATGACGACGACCAGGGCGATGAACCAGCCGGCCGCGGGCAGGGCGGCGCCCAGCCGGGTGCCGGTGACGCGCAGTCCGCCGTAGAAGGTGGCGGCGGTCGCGCCGAGCGCGAGCAGGACCCCCACGGGCGGCCACAAGGCCTGCACAAAGGATCCGCAGACCGAGACCGCGAAGCCGAGCGCGAAGAACAGGACATACGCCACGAACCGGGCGCCGCGCGGGGGCTGAGCCTCGGCCAGGCGCTCGTCCCGGGTGCCGAGGACGGTGGCGGCGAACGAGCGCTTCGGCGCCTGCGGCGGCTTCCGGTCGGCGGGGCCGGCGGACCCGGCCGGCGTGCGGTCGGCGGACTTGTTCATCGGGCGCCCTCCTCGGCGGTCGCCGCAGCGGTCTCTTCGGCGGTGGTGCGCTCGGCGTCCAGGCCGGCGAACAGGTCGTCCTCGGGCCGTCCGGGCCCCGCCTGCCCGCGCACCAGCTGGTAGTACTCGGTGGCCACCAGCGGCTGGCCGAGGTGGTTGGAGAGCGCGAACGAGGCGCCGTCCACGGTGATCTGGGTGACGTGCGCGGCCATCGCGGCGGCCTTCCGCCCGGCGTACGCGGCGCCGTCCACCGCGGTGGTGACCATCGCGTCGTCCACCACCCCGGGGACGTCCGACGGGGCGGCCGTGCCCGGGAAGGCCGCGCCGGCGGCGGTGGCGGCGAGCCCGGCCTCGATCACCGAGCGGGGCATCCGGTTCCAGTACACCTTGGCGATCCGCCAGGCCGGGCCGAGCCCGGGCCCGTACGCCGGGTCGGCCGCGAGGTCGTACGCGCGCATCGCGACCCGGTGCGCCTGGATGTGGTCCGGGTGCCCGTAGCCGCCGTTCTCGTCGTACGTGACCAGGACCTGCGGCCGCACCTCGCGGATCACGGCGACGAGGTGGCCGGCCGCCTCGTCCACGTCGGCCCGCCAGAAGCAGCCGGGCGCGTCGTTCTCGGGCACGCCCATCATCCCGGAGTCGCGGTAGCGCCCCGGGCCGCCGAGGAAGCGGAAGTCGGTGACGCCGAGGGTGGCCATGGCGTCGGTCAGCTCGCCGATCCGGTGCGCGCCGAGGGCGTCGTCCCGATCGGCCGTCAGGTGCGCCAGCCCGGGCGGGATCACCTCGCCGCCCTCGCCGAGGGTGCAGGTCACCAGGGTGACGCGGGCGCCCTCGGCGGCGTACCGGGCCATGGTGGCGCCGTTGCCGATCGACTCGTCGTCGGGGTGGGCGTGCACCAGCAGCAGGCGGCGTCCGGTAGTCGAGGTCATGGGAGGAAGCCTAACGACCGGCCCGGCGGGCGCGGGAGCGCGCGCGGTTCAGAGCTTCAGGCCGTTGATCATCCCGGCGAGGTTGCTGGTGACCTGGCTGATCGACGGGGCGATGGAGCTGGACGCCAGGTAGAAGCCGAGCAGCGCGCAGATGATCGCGTGCGCGAGCTTCAGGCCGGAGCGACGGATCAGCACCACCACGATGACCAGCATCAGCATGGCTGCGGAGACGGACAAAGCCATGTCGGCTCACACCCCTTCTCGGGTGCGCCGCCCCCTGGGGAGGTCGGCGGTCGGACCGTGCGGGACTTGCGGTCGGGCGACCGGCGGTCCGGGACGGGGCCGGACGATCACCCGCCTGATCAGTCTTACCCGATGGGTGAGCGGAGCATTACGTTCGGTGAGTCCGCGCGCGCCGGGGTACGGCAGCACTCGTGGGGCGCATGGGCCGGTCGGAGGGGGTGCGGACCACTTTGGGGCGTACTTCCCGACGATGCTCCGAACGAGTGATCAAAACGCTCCCGGCAGCGCGCGCGAGAGGTCGTAGGGTCTGGCCATGACCTCCCACACCCCTGCGGACACCTTCCCCCGGCAGTACGCGCGGACCCTGCGCTACACCGTCGGCGCGCCCCGGTCGTTCTCCGTCGCACCGGACGGCTCCCGGGTCGTCTTCCTCCGCTCCCGCTCGGGCAGCGACCGGGCGAACCTGCTCTGGACCCTCGACACCGCCACCGCCGAGGAGCGGATCGCCGCCGACCCGGCCGTCCTGCTCGGCGGCGGCGAGGAGGACCTCTCCCCGGCCGAGAAGGCCCGCCGCGAGCGCAGCCGCGAGGGCTCGGCCGGCATCGTCGGCTACGCCCTCGACGCGGCCGGCCGGCTGGCCGCCTTCGCCCTGTCCGGCCGCCTGTTCACCGCCGACCTCGTGACCGGCGCCACCGCCGAACTCCCCGCCGAGGGCCCGCTGCTGGACCCGCGCCCGTCCCCGGACGGCAGGTACGTCGCGTACGCCAACACCGCCGGCGAACTGCGGCTCACCCGCACCGACGGCAGCGGCGACCGCGCCCTCGCCGAGCCCGACGGGCCGAACGTCACGTGGGGCCAGGCCGAGTTCATCGCCCAGGAGGAGATGAGCCGCGACCGCGGCCACTGGTGGTCCCCGCAGGGCGACCGGCTGCTGGTCGAGCGCGCCGACGACACCCCGGTGCGCCGCTGGTGGATCGCCGACCCGGCCAACCCGGAGCGCGAGCCCGCCGAGGTCGCCTACCCCGCCGCCGGCACCGCCGACGCCGAGGTCGGGCTCTGGGTGTTCGACCTGGACGGCGGCCGCACCGAGGTCGACTGGGACCGCGCGGCCTTCCCCTACCTCGCCCGGGTGCACTGGTCCGGGGGCGGCGTGCCGCTGCTGCTCGTCCAGGCCCGCGACCAGCGCAGCCAGCGGATCCTCGGCCTCGACGTCGCCACCGGCGCCACCGAGGTGCTGTTCGAGGAGCACGACGACACCTGGCTGGAGCTGTTCCAGGGCGTCCCGGCCTGGACGCCGGACGGCAAGCTCGTGCGGATCTCGGACGAGGGCGGGGGCCGGGCCCTGGTGATCGGCGACCAGGCCGTCACCGGGGACGACCTGCACCTGCGCTCCGTCGTCGCGGTCACCGCCGACGAGGTGTTCTTCACCGCCTCCGGCGGCGCCGCCGAGACCGACCCCGAGCCCGGCTGGGTCGCCGTCGGCCGGATCGGCCACGACGGCAAGCGGCTCGCCTGGGAGGCCGCCAACGGCCGCCCGTTCACCTCCGTCACCACCGCCGTGCACGCGGCCGGCATCACCGTCCGGGCCACCGCCGAGCCCGACCTGCCCGGCAGCCTCGTCCAGGTCTCCCGGGACCTGCCCGAGGGCGTGGTCGTCGACGACATCGCCACCATCGCCTCGTACGCCGAGACCCCGGTCATCACCGCCCGCCCGGTCTTCCGCTTCGCCGGCGAGCGCCGCATCCCCGCCGCCGTCTTCCTGCCCACCGGCTACGACCGCGAGCGCGACGGCCTGCTGCCCGTCCTCATGGACCCGTACGGCGGCCCGCACGGCCAGCGCGTCGTCCAGGCGCACAACCCGCACCTCACCTCGCAGTGGTTCGCCGACCAGGGCTTCGCGGTGATCGTCGCCGACGGGCGCGGCACCCCCGGGCGCGGTCCGGACTGGGAGAAGTCGATCGCCTTCGACTTCGCCGGGAGCACCCTGGACGACCAGGTGGACGCGCTCCAGGCGCTGGCCGGGGAGTTCCCGCTCGACCTCGGCAAGGTCGCCATCCGCGGCTGGTCCTACGGCGGCTACCTGTCCGCGCTCGCCGTGCTGCGCCGCCCGGACGTCTTCCACGCGGCCGTCGCCGGCGCGCCGGTGGCCGACTGGGAGCTGTACGACACCCACTACACCGAGCGCTACCTGGGCCACCCGGCCGAGCGGCCCGAGGTGTACGCGGCGAACTCGCTCACCGGGTACGCGGCCGGTCTGGAGCGCCCGCTGATGATCATCCACGGGCTCGCGGACGACAACGTGGTGGCCGCCCACACCCTGCGCCTGTCCTCCGCCCTGCTCGCCGCCGGCCGCCCGCACACCGTGCTGCCGCTGTCGGGCGTCACCCACATGACGCCGCAGGAGGAGGTCGCGGAGAACCTGCTGCTGCTCCAGGTCGACTTCGTGAAGCGCTCGCTGGGGATGTGACCCCGGCAGGGGCGCGCCAAGGCCCCTGACCAGCGGTTTCGGCGGGCGGTGACCCAGTCGGGGGGTACGGGCGGCCGGGGTTTTTCCCCCGGGGGGGGGGGCCCCAAGCCCCCGTACCCTGGGTTGGGGCGGGCCGTACCCCGCCCGGGGCCCCCCCCCCGCCGGCATGACATCCGTCATACGGAACGCACGACGGCGGACACTGCCGCCGTACCCGGCCCGCGCGGGACCCTGAGGTGGTGCGAACGGCACCGGACGCGACACCACCAGGGGACAGGAGCAGGGCGATGGGCACGGATGTGGCCGCCTTCCGCGGCGTCGGCAAGAGCTACGGGCGGGTACGGGCCGTCGACGGGCTGGACCTCGTGCTGCGGCCGGGCGAGACCGTCGCCCTGCTCGGGCCCAACGGCGCGGGCAAGTCGACCAGCCTCGACCTGCTGCTCGGCCTGCGGGAGCCCGACCAGGGCACCGTCTCGCTGTTCGGTACCGGCCCGCGCGAGGCGATCGCGGCCGGGCGGGTCGGCGCGATGCTGCAGAGCGGCGGGCTGATGGCCGACGTCAAGGTCCGCGAGCTGGTCAAGCTCGCCTGCGACGTCCACCCGCGCGGCCGCGCGGTCGCCCAGGTACTGACCGACGCGGGGGTCACCGAGCTGGCCGAGCGCCGGGTCGACAAGCTGTCCGGCGGCCAGGAGCAGCGGGTCCGCTTCGCCCTCGCGATCGCCGGCGACAGCGACCTGATCGTGCTGGACGAGCCCACCACCGGCATGGACGTCACCGTCCGGCAGGCGTTCTGGGCGAGCATGCGCGCCCAGGCCGACGCCGGGCGGACGGTGCTGTTCGCCACCCACTACCTGGAGGAGGCGGACTCGATCGCCGACCGCGTCCTGGTCCTGCACCGGGGCCGGCTGATCGCCGACGGCACCTCCGCGGAGATCAAGGCGCGTGCGGGCGCCCGCCGGGTGGCCTTCGAGCTCCACGACGCCGACCTCGCTCCGGACGCCGGCCCGTTCGACGGCGGCGTGCTGCGCGCCCTGCCGGGCGTGCAGTCCCTGGACGTCACCGCCCGCGTGCCCGGCGTGCGGACGGTCCGGATCCGGACGGCGGACGCGGACGCGAGCGTCGCCGGGCTCTACCGGGCGGGCCTGTACCCGCGCGGACTGGAGGTCACCGGGCTGGGCCTGGAGCAGGCCTTCCTCACCATCACCGGCGAGCAGGACGACCGCGATGACCGGAACGCCGCCCCGAAGGAGACCGTGCGATGACCACCCTGATCCAGCTGGAGATCCTGCGGACCTTCCGCAACCGGCGCTACCTGTTCTTCACCGTCGCCTACCCGGCGCTGATGTACTTCTTCTTCATCCACGCCTACGGCTCCGCCAACCAGGCCGGCGGCCTCCCGGTGAAGACCTACTTCATGGTCTCGATGGCCACCTTCGGCGCGGTCGGCGCGGTGCTCACCGGCAACGCGCAGCGGATCTCGCTGGAGCGCAAGAGCGGCTGGACGCGCCAGCTGCGGCTGACGGCGCTGCCGGGCCGGGCGTACACCGTCGGCAAGATCGCGGCGAGCGCGGTGACCACGCTGCCGGCGATCCTGGTGGTGTTCGCGGTCGGCGCGAGCCAGGGCGTGTCGCTGGGCGCCGCGCAGTGGATCGGCCTCGCGACCGCGCTGTGGCTGGGCAGCTTCGTGTTCGCCGCGCTCGGCGTGGCGCTCGGGTACGCGGCGGCGCCGGACTCGGTGCAGCCGATCGTGATGATCACCTACATGGCGATGGCGCTGCTCGGCGGCACCTGGTTCCCGGTGAGCGGTTCGCTGGAGAAGTTCGCCCGCTTCAACCCGGTGTTCCTGTACAACAAGCTGGCCGCCTTCACCCAGCCCGGGCACTCGCTGGACACCGTCGCCGTCGCGGGGCTGGCCGCCTTCCTCGCGGTGTTCGTCGCCGCCGCCACCGCCTTGTACCGGCGCGACACCCGACAGGCATGATGATCCACATGGACGACACCCGCCGCACCCACCGCACCGACGAGCAGCCGGAGGTGGGTGTGGCGCGCGCGTCGTTCATGAACGTCCCCGGATCCCCGGTGGAGACCAGGCGGCAGATGCTGGTCAAGGTCGCCTGGATGCTGCTGTGGATGCTCTACCTGGCCTACCCGGCGGGCGAGCTGCTGCGCGGCGGCCACAGCGAGGCCGCCCGGGTCTTCGGCTGGGTGTGCCTGGTCGGCTTCGTGGCCGCCTACGTCCTGCTGGTGATCTTCCGCTCGACGGCGGGGATGAAGCCGCGGGCCTGCCGGGTGATCGTCGCGATGATGGTCGTGCTCGCGGTCGTGGCCACCTTCGTCCTCGGCGGCACCTTCCTGACGCTCTTCATCTACGCCTCGGTCTGCCTCGCGATCATCACGCCGGTGCGGCTCGCGCCGCGCGCGCTCCTCGGCATGGCGGTGCTCACCGGCGCCACCGGCCTGGCCGTCGACGCCGGTTCGGACGCCACCACGACCTTCGCCCTCAGCGCCTTCCTCTCCGGCATCGCGATGACCGGCCTGCAGCGGCTCGTCGCCACCATGAAGGAGCTGCGCGAGGCCCGGGCCGCCGTCGCGCACCTGGCCGCCTCCGAGGAGCGGCTGCGGCTCGCCCGCGACCTGCACGACCTGCTCGGGCACTCGCTGTCGCTGATCACGCTGAAGAGCGAGCTCGCCGGGCGGTTCATGGACGCCGGGAAGGACGAGGCGGCGCGGGCGCAGGTCGCGGACATCGAGCAGGTGGCGCGGCAGTCGCTGATCGACGTCCGGGAGGCGGTGACCGGCTTCCGCCGGCCCACCCTGCCGGTCGAACTCGCCGCCGCCCGCACGGCGCTGGCCGCGGCGCAGGTGCGGCTGGACGCGTCGCCGGAGCTCGTCGACAGCTGGCCGGGCCTCGCCACCGAGGAGGCGGGCGCGCTGGCCTGGGCGTTGCGCGAGGCCGTCACCAACATCGTCCGTCACGGCGAGGGCGCCACCGTCTGCACCGTCACCGCCGACACGGCGTGGGAGGGCAGCGGCGAGCGCTTCGCCGTCCTGCAGATCACCGACGACGGGCGCGGCCCGGGCAAGTCCCAGCCGGGCAACGGGCTCTCGGGCCTGGACGAGCGCCTCGCCCTCGTCGGCGGCCGCCTGGAGAGCGGCCCGGGGGAGCGCGGCAAGGGCTTCCGGCTGCGCGCGATGGTGCCGCTGCGCGAGGTGCCGGCGCCGGTGACGCCGACGGCCGAGCGGTCGTAGGGGGAACGCAGAGGAGCCCGTGCGCGGGTGCGCACGGGCCCCTCCTGCTCACGGTGGGCGGACCGAGCCCCACGGGGTGCCGCCGGTCACCCCGGCCGCTGCGGTCAGCCGCAGGAGCTCGCCACCGCGCCGAGGCCGCTGATGTCGCCGAAGGCCGCCAGCAGGGCCTTCATGCGCTGTTCGAAGTTCTTGCCCTTGATGAGCAGCTTGGCGAGCTTCACCACGCCGCCGAACTTGCGGATCTTCGAGACCGCGAGCGCGTTGCCCGCGATGAAACCGCCGACGGCACCCACGCACTTGGCCAGGTGCCAGGCGTCGCCCCAGCCCCAGAACTGCGGGGTGACGGCGCCCTCCGGCGCGCCGGTGCCGGTCGCGTCGTCCGAGGACGCGTCGTCCGACGCCGCAGTGAGGTAGGCGAGGGCCGACGCCTGGGCGTCCTCGTCGTCCGGGTACATCGCCTGGACGACCTGGTCGAGCGAGGCGTCCTCCGGCAGGTCCGCCAGGCGGTCCTCCAGCCCGTCCTCGACGATCGTCGGGGCGGGCGTGCCCTCGAAGGCCTGGGCGAGGGCGTGCGCCTCGACGGTGGCCTGCGCGAGCCGGACGTTGTGCTGTTCGGTGGCGCTCGCCATGCCCGCACCACTGCCCAGTGCGAGAGCGGTGACGACCGTGACGGCGGCCATGCGGAGCTGGTTCTTGGTCACTTTCGTTTCCCTGTCTGTTGTGCGCACACAGGGGTCCTCGTATCCGTTCGGGAAGAAGTGCACAACCGCGAGCAGGATCCCCCGAATTGCGGCGCCGAAGCCCCCGAGCGCGCCGATCCCCGTCGGTCCGGGACGATCACGGATGATCGCGCCCCCGGCGGTGGTCGAGCCCGCCGGTCCGGACGAGTGGAAAACGTAGCGGAAACCGGTGACCAAGGCCCGTAAATGAGGGTGACCGGACCAACGTGATAGTGCAATTGTCAGCGGGGGACTGCTACTTGATAGTGGTCCGGACTGCACGGGTCCGAGAATCGGGGGAAGCGGCTGTGCCTGCGCACGGGGGAGACGCGACGTTGACGGCGGGGCCGGCCCGGGAGTCCGGGCCGGACGCCTACTGGTCCGCCACGACGGGTGACCTGGTCGAGTACCGGACCGGACTGGAGCGCGCCTGGCTGACGCTCCTCGACTTCGACCCGGGGATCACCGCCTTCGCCACCCGGCCGCTGCGGTTCGGCGCGGTCGACGACGACGGCCCGTGGCGGCACGCCCCGTTCGTCCTGGCGCGCCGCGCCGACGGCCGGAGCCTGGTCCTGGAGACCGACGAGCCGGCGCCCGGGCACCGGGCCGAGCGGGTCCGGCGCGCCTGCGCCGAACTGGGCTGGGACCACCGCCGGGTGGGCGAGCCGGACCGCCAGCGCCGGGCGAACGTGGAGTTCCTCTCCGGCGCGAGACGCCCGGTCCACCTCGGTGCGGAACTCGCCCCCCGGCTGCTGCGACTGGCCCGCGGCGGCACCACGATCGGCGGCCTGCTGGCCCGCATGCCGTACCCCGACCTGGCCCGCGGCGTGCTGTTCCACCTGATGTGGCACCACCGCGTGGTCGCCGACCTCGACGTACCCCTGCGGGAGGCGACCCTCGTCACGACCGCCGGGGAGCCGGCGTGACCCCGGCCACCCGCGGACCGTTCCGGCTGCACTGCGGCGCCCGGCTCTGGCTCGACGGCCGGCCGCACACCGTCACCGGCATCACCGACGACACGGTCCGGCTCCGCTCGGACACCGGAGCACTCACCCTGATCGGCGCCGGCGCCCTGCTCGCCGAGCCCACCTTCCGGCCGTACGGCCAGGCGCCGGACGGCACGGCCCCCGAGGAGGGCCGCCCGGACGCCGGCGCCCTGCTGGACCGGCTGAGTCCCCAGCAGTGGCGCGAACTCTTACGGGCCCAGGAGCACCTCCTGGAACTCACCACCGGCTACCGTTCCGGCTGCCCGGACGACTCCAGGCCGGACGAGCCCCGGGCCCAGTACGCGCCGGGGCTCTCCCTGACCCGCCGGGTGGAGAGCAAGGCCGCCGAACTCGGCTACGCGCCCGTGCAGATGTGGCGGCGCCTGAAGCGCTGGCGGGAGGAGGGCCTGTGGGGGCTGGTGGACCGCCGCTCGCTGCGCCGCTCCGGCCCCGCCGGCCCGGCGGGCGCACCCGCGAAGCCCGACCGGGCCGAGCCGCCGGAGATCCCCGGCCTGCCCCTGGTGGCGGACCGCCCCGGCGCGGTGGTGCTGGTCGACACCGTCCCGCTGGACGTGAGCGCCGTCGACCCGGCCACCGGCGCCGTGACCCCGGTCGGCCTGACCGCCGCCGTCGACCTCTGCACCCGCAGCCTGCTGGGCTGGCGCCTGCTGCCGGGCGGTGCGGGGCCGGTGGACGCCGGGCTCGTGATCGCCGACGCCCTCGTGCCCGAGCCGATGCGGCCGGGCTGGCCGGACGATCTGCGGCACCGGACGCTGCGGCTGCCCTGCGAACCGCTGCTGGCGGCGGACGAGCGGTTCGCGGCCGCCGCGGCCCGTCCGGTGGTCTTCCCCGAGCGGATCGTCGTCGACCGCGGCGCGGCGGTCGTCCCGGAGACGGTCAAGGACGTCTGCCGCCGCTACGGCATCGTCGTCCAGGGCGGCCGGGCGTACCCGCCGGCCGGAAAACCCCAGGCCGTCGCCGCCCTCGCGCACGTCCGGGCGCAGTTCGCCGCCCACCTCGCCGGCCGCGGCGAGGAGCCGGACCGCCCCCGGACGACCGGCGAACTGGAGGAGCTCTTCGCCGAGTACGCCGTCGCCGGCTACCAGCGCCGCCGCCAGCCCGGACTGGCCCTGCCCGGCCTGCCCGGCCCCGACCTCAGCCCGAACGAGGCCTACCGGCTCGCGGTCCACCGCTGCGGCTACATCGCCGCCCCGCGCGATCCGGCGCTGTTCCTCGAACTCCTCCCGATCCACTGGGCCGTGATCCGCCCCGACGGGGTGCACAAGGACGGCCTGCGCTACGACGGCCGCGCGCTGCGGCGCCACGTCGGACGGCCGTCGCCGTACCCCGGGGGCCGGTGGCCGATCCGCTACGACCCCCGCGACCCCGGCCGGGTCCACTTCCACGACCCGGGCACCGGGACGTGGTCGGCGCTGGCCAGGACCTCCGGCCCGGGCGGGGTCGAGCCGTTCGCGGACCTGACGCCGGCTCTGCGGGAGGTCCTCGCCCACCGCGGCGCCCGCACCGGCGCCGTCCCCGCGCAGCGCGGCCCGCTGAGCCGGGAGCGGGCCGCCGAACCGGCCGGCGGACTCCCGGGGGAGCAGGCCGCCGTGCCAAGATCAGCCAATGAGTGACGATCAGAACGGCCCCTCGATCCGCGTGCTGCTGGCCGAGGACCAGGGGATGGTCCGGGAGGCGCTGGCGGCGCTGCTCGGACTGGAGGGGGACATCGACGTCGTGGCGCAGGTGGGCCGCGGCGACGAGGTGGTGGCGGCGGTGCTGGCGAACGACGTCCAGGTCGCCGTACTGGACATCGAGATGCCCGGCATGACGGGCATCGAGGCGGCGGCGAAGCTGCACCGGGAGGCGCCGGGGACGAAGGTCGTGATCGCGACGACCTTCGGGCGGCCCGGCTACCTGCGGCGGGCGATGGAGTCCGGCGCGGACGCGTTCCTGGTGAAGGACGCGCCCGCCTCCGAACTCGCCGAGGCGATCCGCCGGGTGCTGCGCGGGGAGCGGGTGATCGACCCGGCGCTGGCCGCCGCCGCGCTGGCCGAGGGCGCCAACCCGCTGACCGCCCGCGAGCGGGACGTCCTCGGGGCGGCGGCGGACGGCGCGGTGAACGCGGACATCGCCAAGCGCCTGCACCTGTCCGAGGGCACGGTCCGCAACTACCTCTCGATGGCGATCCAGAAGACCGAGGCCCGCAACCGCACCGAGGCGGTCCGCATCGCCCGCGAGAAGGGCTGGCTGTAGTCCGTCGGTCGAGTCAGTTGAGCCGGTGCCGGGCCGCCCTGGCCTCCTGGCGGACCTTGGCCGCCGCGTCCGGGTCGAAGGCGTCGAGGATCTCGGCGTAGGCGTCCATCTCGGCCGAGCCGCCGAGGAAGTCCCCGGTCCGGACGAGGAGTTCGGCGCGTTCGAGGCGCAGCTGGGCGGGGTGGCGGGGGAGCAGCAGGGCGAGTTCGGTGGCCCAGAGCTGGGTGCGGGCGTGTTCGGGCCGTTCGGAGGCCCAGGCCCGGATGTTGCCGAGGACGCGGTGGACGATGTCGAGCGGCTGGGCGGGGGTGAGCAGCGCGGGCGCGAAGGGGTGCCCGGTGGCCTCGACGAGGCGCTCGGCGTCGCCGGGGTCGAGCAGCCGTCCGCCGTGGAAGGGGTCGGCCAGGACGTACTCCTCGCCGCCGGCCGGGCCGCCGACGGCGACGATGAAGTGGCCGGGCAGCGCGATGCCGTGGACGGTGAGCCCGGCCCGCCGGCCGACCGCCATCCACACCAGGGACAGCGTGATGGGCAGCCCGCGCCGTCGCCGCAGGACCTCCGGCAGCAGCGAGGACTCCAGCCGCCGGTAGTCGGACTGCCGCCCGTGGAACCGCTCCCGCCCGCCGAGGACGGCGGCGAGCAGGGCGGCGGTCTCCTCGGGCCCGGCGGGGGCGCGTTCGGCGACCGCGAGGCGGACGGCGGCGGCGTGCCGGTCGAGGGCGGCCCCGCACGCGGCGAGCAGGGCGTCGAGGCCCGGCGGCTCGCCGGGGTCGTCCGGGTCGGTGAGGGGGCCGTGTTCGGCGGCGGCGAGCAGGCAGAGCAGCACGGGGTCGGGCTGTTCGGCGCGGGCGGCGGTCCGGAAGCGGTCTCTGCTCTGCTCGGTCACGGTGACGGCGACGGCTTTCCTACGGCGGGCGGGCGATCGGGCAAGCGGTGGCCTGGGCTACCCCTGGGGCGGCCGGGCGTAGTGGTAAGTGTGACTGGTCGTGAAGCCGAGTCCGTCATAGAGCGCGACCGCACCGTCGTTGTCCGCCTCGACCTGCAGGTAGGCCCCGGTGGCGCCCTCCTCGGCGGCGCGGGCGGCGAGCACCGCCATGACGGCCGTGGCCAGCCCGGCCCGCCGGGCGTGCGGCTGGACCTCGATGGCGCCGAAGCAGGCCCACGCTCCGTCGACGACGCAGCGTCCGATGGCCAGCGGCGGCCGTCCCGCGGCGCCGGGCACGGTGGCGAACCAGACCGAGGGCCCGCCGTGCAGGACCCGCCTGGCGGCCTCGCGCACCGCCGGGTCCGCGCTCAGCTTCCCGTACAGGGACATCCAGTCGGGCCCGGCCGTGCGGGAGAGCCGCACCCGGTCGTGCCCGGAGCCGATCCTGGCGAGTGCGGCCAGCGGGGCGGTGCGCACCAGCGTCGGCGACTGCGCGGGGCCGAGCAGTTCGCGCAGTCCGTCCGCGGTGCCGGGCGTGACGACCTCGACGAGGGCGGGCAGTTCGCGCTCGGCGTACCAGTCCCGGACGGCGGCCAGTGCCGCCGGCAGCGGCAGCCCGGGGTCGCCGAGCGCCTGGACGGAGTTGGCCCGCTGGGTGAACCCGGCCGAGGCGCGCAGGGTCCACTCGCCGAGCGCCTCCTGCTCGACGCCGGGCCAGCCGCGCGCCGCGATCCGCTGGAGCTCGACCGGAGTCGCGGCCGGCAGCGGGGTCCGTCGGGCCGGGAAGAGCGGGACCACCTTGCCCGCGACCAGCAGTTTCTCGGGGAAGGAGACCGGCTCGCCCGCGCGGGGCACGACCGTCAACCCGTGATCGTCCCACGATGTGAGCACGCCGATCACATCACGGAAGACCGGCCGGTCGTCCACGAACCCGGACAGCCGTCGGGCGGACACGCGTCGTCCCACGTCGGAGCGATCTATCCGGACCTCCGGACGGTCCTGCGGACGGCTGCTTTCCGGGCCGCCTGCCGTCATCTGGGCACCTCCTGTGCATTTGCGGTCTCCGACCCGCGATACTAGGGGCGGGCATCGACGACGCCGCGCTCACCGCGCACGCGAGCAGAACAGAACGGGCCGCCAGGGCCCTTCCGAGGAGGAACGACAGCGTGACTTACGTCATCGCGCAGCCTTGTGTCGACGTGAAGGACAAGGCGTGCATCGAAGAGTGCCCGGTTGACTGCATCTACGAGGGCGAGCGATCGCTCTACATCCACCCGGATGAGTGTGTCGACTGTGGCGCTTGCGAGCCGGTCTGCCCGGTCGAGGCGATCTTCTACGAGGACGACACTCCGGAGGAGTGGAAGGACTACTACAAGGCGAACGTCGAGTTCTTCGACGACCTCGGTTCGCCCGGTGGCGCCTCGAAGCTCGGCCTGATCGAGCGTGACCACCCGTTCATCGCCGCTCTGCCGCCGCAGAACGCCGACCACTGACGATCGGTGGCATCTGAGCTGTGAGCACCGACAACAGCACGCGCGCGCCGTTCCCGGGCCACCCGGGGGCGGCGCGCCGCGTTTCGGACCGCCTGCCCGTCTTCCCGTGGGACAAGCTGGAGCCGTACAAGCGGACGGCCCTCGCCCACCCGGGCGGCCTGTGCGACTTCTCCGTCGGCACCCCCGTCGACCCGGTCCCCGAGGTGATCCAGAAGGCGCTGGCCGCCCACTCGGACACCCCCGGCTACCCGACCGTCTGGGGCCCGCTGGAGCTGCGCGAGGCGATCGCCGGCTGGCTGCGCCGCCGCTGCGGCGCCGAGATCGGCCCGCAGGCCGTGCTGCCGACCATCGGCTCCAAGGAGCTGGTGGCCTGGCTGCCGACCCAGCTCGGCCTCGGCCCGGGCGACCAGGTCGCCTACCCGCGCCTCGCCTACCCCACCTACGAGGTGGGCGCGCGGCTGTGCGGCGCGGAGCCCGTCGAGTACGACTCGGTGGACGAGCTGGACGGCTCGCGCGTGCGCCTGCTCTGGGTGAACACGCCGTCCAACCCGACCGGCCGGGTGCTCGGCGCGGACGAGCTGCGCCGCACCGTCGCGTGGGCCAGGGAGCACCGGGTGCTGCTGGTCAGCGACGAGTGCTACCTGGAGCTCGGCTGGGAGGCCGAGCCGGTGTCCGTCCTGCGCCCGGACGTGTGCGGGGGCGACCACGAGGGCCTGCTGGCCGTCCACTCGCTCTCCAAGCGCTCCAACCTGGCCGGCTACCGCTCCTCCTTCCTGGCGGGCGACCCGGTCGTGGTCAAGGAGCTGCTGGGGCTGCGCAAGCACGGCGGCATGATGGTCGCCGCGCCCGTGCAGGCCGCGACGATCGCCGCGCTGGACGACGACGCCCACGTGGCCGAGCAGCGGGAGCGCTACGCGGCCCGGCGCTCGGCGCTGCGGGCGGCCCTGGAGGCGTACGGCTTCCGGATCGAGCACTCGGAGGCGAGCCTCTACCTGTGGGCCACCCAGGACCGCCCGTGCTGGGAGACGGTGGCCGAACTGGCCGCCCTCGGCATCCTGGTGGCGCCCGGGGAGTTCTACGGCCCGGCCGGCGGGCAGTTCGTCCGGGTCGCCTTCACGGCGACGGACGAGCGGGTCGCCGCGGCCGTCGAGCGGCTGAACGCGGCGGCGCGCTAGCGGGACCGCACGAAGGGCCGGTGTCCGCCTCGGACACCGGCCCTTCGCCGTCTTCGTCGTACGTCGTCGAGGCCCCGTCAGCGGGCCCGTCCGGGGGTGGCCTAGAGGCCGACGCCGCCGCCGTTCACGGCGCCCAGCAGGCCGCCGATCGGGCCCAGCGCACCGGTGACGCCGGACAGCGGGTTGTTCGGGCCGAGGTCGGCGCCGCCGAGGCGGTTGGCCGAGCCGTGCTCGGCGAGGCCGAGGACGTCGGCGCCAGGCAGGGCGCCCGCCAGGCCGCCGGCCGGCAGCGAGCGCTCGACGGAGCCCAGCGGCAGCGCGTCGGTGACGGCGCTGGTGCTGGGCACGCCGTTGGTGAGGCTGCCGAGGCTGGGCACCTGCTTGGCGACCGAGCCGGTCTGGGCGAGCCCGCCGACCGGGCTGGCGGCGCTGCGGGTGCCCATGGCCTTGCCGGTGACGGCCTCGCCGAGCTTGCCGGCCAGCGCGGAGGCGACCTTCGGGGTGACGGCGGAGAGCTGCCCGGTGGTGGCGGCGGTCTGGTCGACCGGGGCGGTCAGCGAGCTGGCCTTCTCGTTCGCCTCGGGCAGCTGGTGGGCGACGATGTTGCCGGCGGCGTCGGCGGAGGCCGGTACGCCCGCGGCGACGGTGGCGGCGCCGGTGGTCCCGGCGGCCTCGCCGAGCTGGTGGGTGGTGTGCTGGAGGCTGGAACCCGCGTCGGTGTTGGTCAGCTGGCCCAGCGGAGCGGCGAGGTCGCTCTTGGGCAGCAGGGCGTCGCCGCCCAGGGCGGACGCGGAGCCGGCCGCGACCAGCGGGGTCGCTCCGGCCGCCACGACGAGCGCGGCCTGGGCGATCCGGCGCGTGAGGGGGTGAGACATGGGGCTCCTCGAAGGGTCTGGGTCCGTCCCGTCCGCCGGGTGGACGACCGGGCGGACGACGTTGTTACCGCTTGAGAAGCCAGAAGGTTTCGGCCGGTGCAAGGAAAGTGTCCGACCGACCATCGGATCGTATGACCGCGCGGGGGTGCCCTGGCGGAGCCCGTCGGAGCCCGTGGATCCTGCACCGGGCAAGGGGAGTGACGGTTCTCCGGCGGGGGTCGCCGGAACGGGCGGCCGGTCCACAAAGGTTGACCGGAATCACCCGTCCGGCGGCAACCCGTACGTCAGTGCGTCAGCTCTTGTCGGACGGCGCCAGGGTGACCTGGACGAGCTTGGTCGTCGTCCCCGTCGGCTGCGACTGCCAGCCGTCCTCCGACGAGGTCTTGCGCCAGATCTTCCCGTCGTAGGCCACCGTCGCGATGCCCAGCTGCTGCGCCTGGGCGACCGCCCAGTGCGCGACCTCCCAGCCGCTCGCCCGCTCGGCGGCCGCGGCGGCGTCGGCCCCGGCGTCCGCCGAGGTGGTCAGCGCGGCGGCGGCCGGGTCCGGGGTCAGCGCGACGGCGTTCTCGGCTCCCTTGATCGACGACGTGTAGCCGGGGGCCGCGGCGACCGTGCGGCCGAACTCGCGGCGCACCCGGTCGGAGAGCACCTGGGTGCGGTCCGGCGCCGCCGCCGGGGTCGCGGAGGCGGACGCGGTCGGCGAGGCGGAGTCCGCGGAGTCGTCCGTCCCCGGCTTGGCGTAGTCGTGCACGACGCAGCTGAACGAGGCGGGCTCGCGGCCGGCCAGCGCCGAGGTGAGCAGTGTCGCCTTGGTCTCGTGCTTGGCGTACGCCTGCGGGTAGCCGCTCTTCTGCACCGCCTGGGCGGCGTCGGTCAGCGGCAGCCGGGTGTAGCCGGGCACCTTGACCAGGCCGTCCAGGAACTTGTTGGTCGCGTAGACCGGGTCCTGGATCTGCGCCGCGGTGCCCCAGCCCATCGAGGGGCGCTGCTGGAACAGGCCGAGCGAGTCCCGGTCGCCGCCGGCGAGGTTGCGCAGCTTGGACTCCTGCATGGCCGTGGCCAGCGAGATCGCCGTCGCCCGGTCCGGCAGCCCGCGCGAGCGGGCCACCGCGGCGATCGTCGCGGCGTTGGCGGCCTGCGACACCTCCAGGGTGCCCTCGCCGGTCGCGGTCTTCACCGTGCAGCCCTCGGGCTCGGTGCCCTTGAAACCGAACCACCAGATGCCGACCACGGCCGCCCCGCCGACGAGCGCGAGACCGAGCAGCCCGACGATCACGAGCAGCAGGGCACGCAGCGGCCCGCGGCGGGGGGGCTCCAATTCGTCGCCCTGGTCCTCGCTGCTCTTCTTCCTGGCCACCCTCGCCCCTCTCGCGCCTGCTTCTTGATCCGACACCGTACCCACTCGGACGGGTGTGCGGCGCCCCCCGGTTGCCGTTACGCTTCGCCGACCCTGTCACAGGACCGCTACGCAGGGTCTCCGCGGCGCGCACTAGGCTGGCGTCATGAGCAGCCCCGAGACGACGCCCCTGGACCTCACCCTCGACGGCGGCACGCTGACCGCCCGCCTCGTCGACTTCCCGTCCGTGAGCGGCGACGAGCAGCCGCTCGCCGACGCCGTGGAGGCCGCCCTGCGCGCCTACCCGCACCTGACCGTCGACCGGTACGGGAACAACGTGGTGGCCCGCACCCGCCTCGGCCGCTCCGAGCGGGTCCTGCTGGCCGGCCACCTGGACACCGTCCCGATCGCCGACAACGTGCCCTCGTACGTCGACGGGGACCTGCTCTACGGCTGCGGCACCTCGGACATGAAGTCCGGCGTCGCCGTCCAGCTGCGGCTCGCGGCCACGCTGCCCGAGCCCAACCGCGACCTGACCTTCGTGTTCTACGACTGCGAGGAGGTGGAGGCCCACCGCAACGGCCTCGGCCACCTCGCCAGGGAGCGGCCCGACTGGCTGGCCGCCGACTTCGCGGTGCTGCTGGAGCCCAGTGGCGGCGTCGTCGAGGGCGGCTGCCAGGGCACCCTGCGGGCCCAGGTCAGGCTCACCGGCGTGCGCGCCCACGCGGCCCGCAGCTGGCTCGGCGACAACGCCATCCACCACGCCGCCGAGGTGCTCTCCCGGCTCGCGGCCTACGAGCCGCGCCGGGTGGAGATCGACGGCCTGGAGTACCGCGAGGGCCTGAACGCGGTGCGGATCGACGGCGGCGTGGCCGGCAACGTCATCCCGGACGAGTGCGTCGTGACGGTCAACTTCCGCTACGCGCCGGACCGCAGCGAGGCGGAGGCGGAGAAGCACGTCCGCGAGGTCTTCGACGGCTTCGAGGTGACCGTCACCGACTTCGCCCCCGGCGCCCTGCCCGGCCTCGCCCAGCCGGCCGCGCAGGCCTTCCTGGCGGCCACCGGCGGCCAGGCCAGGGCCAAGTTCGGCTGGACCGACGTCGCCCGCTTCAGCGCGCTCGGCGTCCCGGCGGTCAACTACGGCCCCGGAGACCCGAACCTCGCGCACAAGCGGGAGGAGCACTGCTCGCTGAGCGCCATCGCCGAGGCCGAGGAGCGGCTGCGCGCCTGGCTCACCAGCTGACCGCCGGCCGCCCGGCAGCTGATCCGATCAGAAGCCGAACGCCATCTTCCGGTTCCCCAACCGACCTTCCCCCGTTGCCTGAAAACGGGGGAGGTCCGGCGTAGGGTTTCGTCATGACAGGCACCGGAGACGAGAAGCAGTACGGGCACGGCCCCGAGCAGGTCGGCGTGCCGCGGAAGAAGAAGGCCTGGCCGGAGAAGCAGAAGGGCCCGGTGCTGGTGCGCCGGGACCAGGTCGGCACGAGCACCACGGACCAGCGCCTGCTGGACACCACCGGGCCGACCGACTGGCTGCACACCGATCCGTGGCGGGTGCTGCGGATCACCTCGGAGTTCGTCGAGGGCTTCGGCGCCCTCGCCGAACTCCCGCCCGCGATCAGCGTGTTCGGCTCGGCCCGGACGCCGGTCGACTCGCCCGAGTACGAGTCCGGCGTGGCCATCGGCCGCGCGCTCGCCGAGGCCGGCTACGCGGTGATCACCGGCGGCGGCCCGGGGGCCATGGAGGCCGCCAACCGCGGCGCCTCCGAGGCCGGCGGCCTGAGCGTGGGCCTCGGCATCGAGCTGCCCTTCGAGCAGGGGCTCAACGAGTTCGTCGACCTCGGGCTGAACTTCCGTTACTTCTTCGTCCGCAAGACGATGTTCGTGAAGTACGCCCAGGGCTTCGTGGTCCTGCCCGGCGGGCTGGGCACGCTGGACGAGCTGTTCGAGGCGCTCACCCTCGTCCAGACGAAGAAGGTCACCCGCTTCCCGGTGATCCTCTTCGGCAGCTCCTACTGGGGCGGGCTCTACGAGTGGCTCAAGAACACCCTCGTCGCGCAGGGCAAGGCGGCCCCGCGCGACCTGGAGCTGTTCCACATCACCGACGAGATCGACGACGTCCTGAAGATCCTCGCCGACGCCCGCCGGCCGGTCAACGAGATCTGAGCCGACGGGATCCGAGTCGACGGGATCCGGGCAAGCGGGATCCGGGCCGACCGGATCCGGGCGCCGCGGTCAGGCCAGTCCCCGGCGGGCCACCGCCGGGGGCCGGGTGCCCCGGATCGAGGCGACCATGTCCAGCACCTGCCGGGTCTCGGCGACCTGGTGCACCCGGTAGACCCGCGCGCCCAGCCAGGCCGAGACGGCCGTCGTCGCGAGCGTGCCCAGCAGCCGCTCGTCCACCGGCTTGTCGAGCGTCTCGCCGACGAAGTCCTTGTTGGACAGCGACACCAGCACCGGGAAGCCGGTCGCGGTCATCTCCGGCAGCCGCCGGGTCGCCTCCAGCGAGTGCCGGGTGTTCTTGCCGAAGTCGTGCCCGGGGTCGATGATCAGCGCGTCCCGCCGCACGCCCAGCTCCACGGCCCGCTCGGCCAGGCCGACGGTCACCCGCAGGATGTCCGCCATGACGTCCTCGTAGCCCACCCGGTGCGGCCGGGTGCGCGGCTCGGCGCCGCCCGCGTGCGTGCAGACCAGCCCCGCGTCGTACCGCGCGGCCACCTCGGCGAGCTTCGGGTCCACCCCGCCCCAGGCGTCGTTCAGCAGGTCCGCGCCGGCCTCGCAGACCGCCTCGCCGACCTCGTGCCGCCAGGTGTCCACGCTGATCACGGCGTCCGGGTGGCGCTTTCGCAGCTCCGCGACGAACGGCACCGTGCGGCGCAGCTCCTCCTCGACGGTGACCTCGTCGCCCGGCCCGGCCTTGACCCCGCCGATGTCCAGGATCGCGGCGCCCTCGGCCACCGCCCGGTCGGCGGCCGCGAAGGCGGCCTCGTCCGCGAACGTCGCCCCCCGGTCGAAGAACGAGTCCGGGGTCCGGTTGACGATGGCCATGATCACCAGCTCGTCGTCACCGAATTCGCGCGGTCCCAGGCGCAGCGCCACCGATGTCTCCTCCACGGCTCCCCAGGGTGCGATGATGGCCCCCGGCCTCACTAGGGACCATGCTGTCATGATCAGCGCGGTCCGGGCACCTGACAGCAGGCCGGCCGGGAAGTCGGGAGGACAGCTCGTGTTCTGGGTGATCGTGGTCGCCATGGCCGTGGTGGTCGGCGGCGCCGCGCTGGTGGCGCTCGGCGGCGGCGGTTCGATGCCCGAGGCGGTTCAGGACCGCCTCGCGGCGCGGCTGCCGCAGGACCGTCCGCTGCACAAGACGGACGTGGACGACCTGCGCCTGCCGATGGCCGTGCGCGGCTACCGGATGGACGAGGTCGACGACGTCCTGGACCGCCTCGGCGCCGAACTCGCCTACCGCGACTCGCGGATCGCCGAACTGGAGGCCGCCGCCCACCTGCGCGGCGCGGTCGAGGCCACCACGGGACCCGACGCCGGCGCCGAACCGCTGCCGGGCCTGGAGGCGTTCGCCAAGGTCGTCGAGCCGGCCGGGGCGCCCGAGGACGCGAAGCCGGTGGAGGACCGGTGACCGGTCCGCAGGACGGCACCGTCCTCGGCGCCGACGGCCTGCGCCGCTGCGGCTGGGGCGACTCGACCGACGACTACCGGGTCTACCACGACACCGAGTGGGGCCGCCCGGTGCACGGCGACGACGCCCTGTTCGAGCGGGTCTGCCTGGAGGCCTTCCAGTCCGGCCTGTCCTGGCTGACCATCCTGCGCCGCCGCGAGGGCTTCCGGGCCGCGTTCGCCGGTTTCGAGATCGCCGCGGTCGCCGAGTTCGGCGAGGCCGACGTCGAGCGGCTGCTCGCCGACGCCGGCATCATCCGCAACCGGGCCAAGATCGAGGCGGCCATCGCCAACGCCCGGGTCGCCCGCGGGCTCGACGGCGGCCTGGAGGAGCTGATCTGGGGCTTCGCCGGCGACCCGGACCGGCCGGCCCCCCGCACGCTCGCGGAGGTGCCGGCCGTCACGCCCGGGTCGACGGCGCTCGCGAAGGCGCTCAAGAAGGAGGGCTTCCGCTTCGTCGGCCCCACCACCGCCTACGCGCTCATGCAGGCCTGCGGCCTGGTCGACGACCACCTGGCGGCCTGCCACGTGCGCACCGAGCTCCGGGGCCCGTCCGGCAAGGCCCGGCGGCCCCGGTAACGCGGCGCTCAGCGGCCCCGGTAGGCGGGCTTCTCCTTGGCGATGAAGGCGCGGACCGCGATCCGGTGGTCCTCGCTCTCACCGGCCAGGGTCTGCAGCTCGTCCTCCTTGTCGAGCAGTTCGTCCAGCGAGTGCGAAGCCCCGTACGCCAGCGACTCCTTGATGGCGCCGTAGGCCACCGTCGGGCCCTCGGCCAGCTCGCGGGCGAAGACCCGTGCGGTGGCGGCCAGTTCCTCGGGCGCGACGACCTTGGTGGCCAGGCCCAGCTCCATCGCCTCGGTGGCCCTGACCGTCCGCGGCAGCATCAGCAGCTCGGTGGCCTTGGCGTGCCCGACCAGCCGGGGGAGCGTCCAGGAGGCGCCCGAGTCCGCGGTCAGCCCGATCCCGGCGAACGCGGTGTTGAAGCCGGCCTTCTCGGACAGGATCCGGAAGTCGCAGGCGAAGGCGAGCGAGGCGCCCGCGCCCGCCGCGACGCCGCCGACCGCCGCGACGGTCGGCTTGCGCATGCCCGCCAGCGCCCGCACCAGCGGGTTGTAGTGCTCGGCGACGGTCCGCAGCGCGCCCTCACCGGTCTCGTCGGCCCGCTTGAGCATCGCGAGGTGCTCGTTGAGGTCCTGTCCGACGCAGAACGCGCGCTCGCCCGCCCCGGTCAGCAGCACGGCGCGCACCGCCGGGTCGGCCGCCGCGGCGGTCATCGTGTCCCGCAGCGCGACCTTCGTCGCGACGTCCAGCGCGTTCATCGCCTCCGGACGGTTGATCGTGATGACGGCCAGGCCGCCGTCCAGCTCGTACAGCACGGAATCGGACATGGGCGAGGGGTCTCCCTTGTGATCGCTGCGGTCTCGTCGGGTGTCAGGATGCCGGAGCACCGGGCCGCCTGGGGAGTGTGAGGTATCGCACCTTCCGGTGGTGTCCGCACCGCCGGCGTGCCGGGGCTTATGACGGCAAATGCGGCGGTTGGGGCGGATCCGGCCGAGGTTGCACCGAGAGTGATGTTGGTCATCAGGCCGTGGCATGCGGGATAATGGCTTCCGATCAATGCGTTCGATACCGGCGGTGGACGGACTGCCGGTGCGTAGCTGAGCGGTTGCAGGAAGGGGAACGAGCATGGCGGCCATGAAGCCGCGGACGGGTGACGGCCCGCTCGAAGTCACCAAAGAGGGGCGGGGCATCATCATGCGCGTTCCGCTCGAAGGCGGCGGACGCCTCGTGGTGGAGCTCACGCCTGACGAGGCCGACGCCCTCGGCGAGGCCCTGAAGAAGGCCTGCGGCTGACCGCAGCGGGTGCTCCCCATCTCCTGGAGATGTACTGCCGGCCCGGGTCCGACGTCATGTCGGCCCGGGCCGGCGGCTTCCCGGGACCGGCCCGGGACCGGCCCGGAGGCGCTCCCGGGGGCGCTCAGCGCTTGACGGCGCAGAGCAGCCCGTCCGAGACCGGCAGCAGCGCGGGCAGCAGCCCGTCGCTCTCCCGGACGTCCTGGACCAGGTTGCGCACCGCGTCCGTCTGCGGGTCCTGCAGCTCCGGCTCGGCCAGCCGGCCCTCCTGGAAGACCCCCTCGAAGCAGACCATCCCGCCCGGCCGCAGCAGCCGCAGCGCCTCCGCCAGGTACTCCCGCGACTCCGCCGGATCGCCGTCGCAGAACACCAGGTCGTACTGGCCGTCCGCGAGCCTCGGCAGCACCTCCAGCGCCCGTCCCGGTATGAACCGCGAGCGGTTGGCCGCGAAACCCGCCGCCTGGTACGCCTCGCGCGCCAGCTGCTGGCGCACCGGCTCGGAGTCCACCGTGGTCAGCACGCCGTCCGGCCGCATCCCGCGCAGCAGGTAGACCCCGGAGACGCCCGTCCCGGTACCGATCTCGGCGACCGCCTTGGCGTCCAGCGCGGCCGCCATCAGTCTCAGGCACGCCCCGCCGCTCGGCCCGATCGCCCTTATCCCCGTCCGCGCGGACTGCGCCCGGGCGTAGGTCAGCACCGCGTCCTCGCCCACGTAGGTGTCTGCGAGGGCCGCGCGCGCGGGCCCGAACTCGCTGATGGCTGCCTCTTTCGGAGCCCCGGGTGGCGGCCCGGTGCCGGGGGATGTCGATATTTCCTGCCACAGATTACTGGCCGGGCGGGAACCGCGTACGGCGGCGGGCCGTTGTGAGGAGGGACCGGGTGCGGGAGACCTCCCGGGCACTTTTATCCGGGCTTGACGGGTGAGGTGGATATGGTGGTGGCCCTGCTGGGCAGAAGAGCCGACCGAGGAGGTGTGGCCGAGGGCGACGTCCCCGTGCGGCGGCACGTCCGCGGCACCGCGTCGGCCCGTACGCCGAAGCCCGTGATGAACCAGCCTGCGCACTCCGACCTGGACCAGCCCGCCGCCGCGACGCCGGACGCCGGTACCACCGAGGCCCCCGCCCTCGCGACCTTCACCGAGGGCCCCGACGCGCAGTCCTGGACTCCCCCCACGTGGGAGGAGATCGTCGAGGCCCACAGTGCCCGCGTCTACCGCCTGGCCTACCGCCTGACGGGCAACCAGCACGACGCCGAGGATCTCACGCAGGAGGTCTTCGTCCGGGTGTTCCGTTCGCTGTCCACCTACACCCCCGGCACGTTCGAGGGCTGGCTGCACCGGATCACCACCAACCTGTTCCTGGACATGGTCCGCCGCCGCCAGCGCATCCGCTTCGACGCGCTCGGCGACGACGCGGCCGAGCGCCTCGCCTCCCGCGAGCCCAGCCCGGCCCAGCACTTCAGCGACACCCACTTCGACGCCGACGTCCAGCAGGCGCTGGACACCCTCGCGCCGGAGTTCCGCGCCGCCGTGGTGCTCTGCGACATCGAGGGCCTGTCCTACGAGGAGATCGCCGCCACGCTGGGCGTCAAGCTCGGCACCGTCCGCAGCCGCATCCACCGCGGCCGCTCCCACCTGCGCGCCGCGCTCAAGCACCGCGCCCCCGGCTCTGCCCCCGGGCGCGAGCGCCGCGGCGGCTCGGAGGAGCCGGTGCCGGTGGGCGCCGCCGCCGGCGAGGTCCCGGCCGCACCGGGCGGGCGCGGACGGAGGCGATCGTGAGCGGAACCGGCCGCTCGGGGTCGGGTCGTCCGGAGCCGTCCGGCCGGTCCGCCGCCAGGCGGGGCTGGTCCCTGCCCGGCCGCCGCGGCGGTGACGAGCCGGGCGAGCCGCTGCCGTCCGCCGCCCCGCTGCCCGGCGACGCCGAGCTGCGGGCCGTGGCCGTGCGCCCCGCCGAGCCCGCCGCCGAGGAGCACCACCTCGGCGAGCGGCTGTCCGCCTTCCTGGACGGCGAGCTCGGGCACGACTCCCGCGAACGCGTCCAGGCCCACCTGGCGACCTGCCCGCAGTGCCTGGCCGAGGCGGACGAGGGCCGCGGCGTCAAGCACCTGCTGACCCGCACCGGCACCCCCGGCCCCTCCTCGGGCCTGATGGCCCGCCTGATGGCCGTCGGGAGCCTGCCGGACGACGAGCAGCCCGGCTCCGACTGGCGCGACGGCCGGGACGACGACGACCTGCCCGGCGGCGGCGTCACCGGCCCCGGCACGCTCGGCGGCAGCCGGCTCGACGGCGGCTCCTTCGGCCGCGGCGCCGGCGCCTCCTTCGGCGCGGGCGCGCTCGGCGCCGGCACCCCGCTGCCCGGGGTCGACC
>NZ_JBHYWI010000059.1:32515-57746 GCF_042751525.1 Kitasatospora sp. NPDC059408 | reverse complement strand
GCAGGGCGCCGCCGGGGCGGCGGCTCCGCGCCGGTGCGGCGCTCCGGCCCGCCGCGGCGGACCGTCCGGCCGCCGCGCCGCGCCCGGGGGCCGCGGACGGCTCGGGAGCCGCGGGCCGTCCCGGCCGCCGTTCCGGTTCCTGGGCGGAGGACGTCCGTCCTCGTCTTCCAGCCACGCACTCACCCCCGGTGTCTGCCGCGCCCGTGTGCCACGGCGGCGGCCTCACCCGGTCCCTCGGCGGGACGGCGTCGTGGTCGCTGTCGATGACTGGACGTCGGCGTTCGGCCGGCCGGTTCCCGCTGTCGGTCGGGGGCAGGCTCGCGTACAGGTTTCCTCTACACGGGTGTAGAGATCGAGCGCAGCATATAGCACCCCTGTTCGGCGCAGGTTTCGGGCCGAGGGCTCTCCGCGGTCTCCCGGCGACTTCCCCGCCCGGGCGCCGTCGGCCGTGGCGCCGATTGTCGCGGATGAGAAGGCGGTGAGAAAAGCGCTTCCCGAAAAGACGCTCCTGACCTGCGGTGATGCCCGGCTTTCCGGGTCGTTCGGGGGCGTTCGCGGGCACGGCGGACGGCGGGCTCAGGCCTCGTTGAATTCCCGCCAGCACAATGGCGCTCCCCGAGAGGCACCCGGAGGCGAGAGGAGGGGCACGCAATGGCCGCCACCGTCACACGGCCGCCCGCGGCGGTCCGGCACCGGGCTCCGGAGGAGCTCGTCCCCGGCGCGGTGCTCGCCGCCGTCGCCCTCGGCGCGCTCGGCGTGCTCGCTCTGTGGTGGCGCGACACGGCCTTCGTGTCCGGCGCCGCGGGCTGGCTGAGCGGGGCCGGCCGGATCTCCGGCCTGCTCGCCGGGTACGCCGCGCCCGTCCTGCTGCTCCTCATGGCCCGGATCCCGCTGCTGGAGCGGGAGGTCGGCGCCGACCGGCTCGCCCGCTGGCACGGCTTCGGCGGCCGCTACCTGGTCGGCCTGGTCACCGTGCACGTCCTCACGATCGTGTGGGGCTACGCGCTGACCGACGGGCGCGGGGTGGTGGGGGAGGGCGTGGACATCGTCCTCCACTACCCCGACATGCTCAAGGCCACCGCCGGGACGCTCCTGCTGTTCGCCACCGGCGCGCTCTCCGCCCGGATCGCCCGTCGCCGCCTCGGCTACGACGCCTGGTACTACCTGCACCTGGCCACCTACCTCGCCGTCGCGCTCGCCTTCGGCCACCAGCTCACCACCGGCGCCGACCTCGGCGACGGCCCCGCCCGCCCGGCCTGGTACGCCCTCTACCTGGGCACCCTCGCCGTGCTCGGCTGGTACCGGCTGGCGCTGCCCTACCTGCGCGACCGGCGGCACCGGCTGCGGGTGGCCGAGGTGCGGCTGGAGGGCCCCGGAGTCGTGTCGGTGTTCCTCGTCGGCGAGCAGGTGGAGCGGCTGCGGGCCGAACCCGGGCAGTTCTTCCGCCTGGAGTTCAAGGCGCCCGGCCTGCGCTGGACCGCCAACCCGTACTCGCTGTCCGCGCCGGTGCGCCCGCCCTTCCTGCGCTTCACCGTCAAGGACCTCGGCGAGCACAGCGCCGCCGTCGCGAAGCTGGAGCCCGGCACCCCGGTGCGGGCCGAGGGCCCGTACGGCGCGTTCACCGGGCGGCGACAGCGGCGGCGCAAGGTGCTGCTGCTGGCGGCCGGGGTCGGTATCACCCCGCTGCGGGCGCTGTTCGAGACGCTGCCGGGCCAGGTGACGCTGGTCCAACGGGCCCGCCGCTCGGAGGACTTGCTGTTCCAGGACGAGCTCGCCGCGATCGCCGCCCGCCGCGGCGGCGCCGTCCACCCGGTGGTCGGCACCCGCGCCGAGGTCGGCGACCTCGGGGCCGTGCTGCGCCGGCTCGTCCCGGACCTCGCCCGGCACGAGGTGTTCCTCTGCGGCCCGGAGGAGTTCTCCGCGGACGCCGTCCGGGCCCTGCACGCGGCCGGCGTGCGCCGGATCCACCACGAGGCCTTCGGCTTCTGACCGTCCCTGCCCCGAAGTCCCCGAAGTCCCCGAAGTCCCAAGTCCCTGACCGTTCCCGACCGTTCCCGACGAGCAAGGGGAGTACCCACCGTGCGCAGAGCCGTCGTCGTCGGCAGCGCCACCGCCGCGGGCGTGATCCTGCTGCTGTCGCTCAAGCCGCACCAGGGCGCCGCGAGCGCCGCCGCCCCGATCAGCTCCGGCAGCTCCGGCAGCTCCGGCAGCTCGGGCGGCTCCGGCGGTACGTCCGGCACCTCCTCGGCGCCGCCCGCGCAAGCCTCGGACACCTCGGGCACCCGCGCGATCACCGGGGACTCCGTCGACACCCGGTACGGGCCGGTCCAGGTCAAGGTGACCCTCGCCGGCAAGAAGATCACCAGGATCGACGTGGTCAGGTACCCGAGCGAGAGCGGGCGGGACCGGTCCATCAACAGCTACGCCCTGCCGGTGCTCAACCAGGAGGCCCTCTCGGCCCAGAGCGCCGCGATCGACGTCGTCTCCGGCGCCACCTACACCAGCGACGGCTACACCCGCTCGCTGCAGAGCGCCCTCGACAAGGCCGGCTCATGACGGCGGAGGTGCGCAGGCACGCCGAGCACGTGATGGGGACGGTCTTCTCCTTCGCCGTTCACGGCGGCGGCCGGGAACTGGAGGACCTGCTCGCCCGGATCGTCGTGCGGCTGCACCGGATCGACGAGGTCTTCTCCCCTTATCGGGAGGACAGCGACATCAACCGGTTCGAGCGCGGGGAGATCGCCCTCGGCGCGTGCGACCCCGAGGTCGCGGAGGTGCTGGCCCGCTGCCGCGAGGTGGCGGCGCAGACGGACGGATTCTTCACCATGCGGCCCGGCGGGGTGCTCGACCCGAGCGGCTGGGTCAAGGGCTGGGCGGTCGAGGAGGCCTCGCGGGCCCTGCGGGAGGCCGGCTACGGGCGGCACTGCGTGAGCGGCGGCGGCGACGTCCAGACGGCGGGCGGGCCCTGGCGGGTCGGCATCGCGGACCCGCTGCGGCCGGGGGAGGTGGTCGCCGTGGTCACCGGGAACGACGTCGCGGTGGCGACCTCGGGCACCGCCGAGCGCGGCGCCCACATCGTCGACCCGTACCGGGGGAGACCGGCACAGGGGCTCGCCTCGCTGACCCTGGTCGGCGAACGGCTGGCGCGCGTCGACGCGTGGACGACGGCGGCCTTCGCGATGGGTCCCGACCGGGGCCTCGCCTGGGCGGCCGCCCAGCCGGGGATAGAGGCGCTCGCCGTCCTGCCGACCGGCGCCACCCGGTGGACCCCGGGCTTCCCGGCCCGCACGGACGCGGCGCGGGCGGTCGGATGACGGGGGAGGAGCGGCCCGAAGCCCGCCGCCGCAGGCGCACCTGCCGCCCGGCGGCACCCGTGGCCCCACCGCCCGCCCCGGCCACACCCCGCCCGGCCGGGGCCCCGCCGCGCCGCGCGGCCGGTCCCGTCGGGCCGGCTTCCGGCCGCGGCCCTCGCCCTCGTCCGGCCCCCGCCCCCGCTCGGTCCTCTCCCCCGGCAGGGCTTTCCCGGCCGGCCGCGTCCGGGCCCTCGCCCCACTGCTATACACTGCACCGGCTAGTTTCCCATTCAGGACAGGAGTCGCCGTGGCGGTGACGAGCGGAGCAGGGCGCCCGGAGAAGCGGGTGGCCATCACGCGGGCCGCGACGGCGGTGTTCGGGCGCGAGGGGTACGTCCGCGCGAGCATGGACGCGATCGCGGCGGAGGCCGGCGTCTCGAAGCGCACGGTGTACAACCACTTCGCCGACAAGGAGACGCTCTTCCTGTCGGTCGCCCTGACGAGCTCCGCCGAACTGACCGGCACGATCCGCGAGTTGGCCGACCGCCGCCTCGGGAAGATCGTCGACCTGCGGCAGGACCTCACCGACTTCGCCGTCGACCGCGCGCACGCCGTCCTGTCCGCGGGCGATCACGGCGCGCTCGGCCGCGCCATCCGCGCCGAGGTGGCCAACATCCCGGCGGACGTCCTGGAGGCGTGGCTGGAGGCGGGCCCGATCGCCTCGCTGCGCGACCTCGCCGAGAGGTTCACGGCCCTGGCCGCCCGCGGGCTGCTGGCGGTCGACGATCCGGCCCTGGCCGCCGAGCAGTTCACGCTGCTGACCTTCCACGGCGTGGCCGACCGCTCCTTCTGGGGCGCGCTGCCGGTGCCGGAGCAGGAGGTCGCGCGGATCGCCGCCGTCGGGGTCGACGCGTTCCTGAAGGTCTACGGGGTGCCCGCGGGCACCCCGTAGACCGGGGGCGTCACTTCCAGACGACGCCCTTGCCGATGGTGTACGGGTCGGCCGAGTACTCGGCGCCCGCGACCTTGGAGGCCGCCGGCGCGAGCGACACGAAGCAGCCGACGGCGGACTGGCCGTTGGTGAAGCCCGGGGGCATCGGGCTGGCCGTGCACTTCGGGAAGGACGTGAAGATCGCCACGCCCTGCGCCCCGGAGCCGTCCGGCTGGAGTCCCCTGATGTGGGTCAGGGTGCTGTTGGACAGGTCGGTGGTGCCGACGTTGGTGAACTTGTAGTGGATGTAGTACGGCACCATGCCCGCGGCCTTGTCGCCGAGCTTGAGGCTGTCCAGGTCGGCCTGGGTGCCCTGCTCGATCGAGGTGACGGCCATGGCGATGCTTCCCTTGGTGCTGCCGGAGCTGAACGGCACCTGGACGGTGTCGCCGATCTTGGCGGTGGTCCCGGCCGCGGCGTCCTTGCCGGTGCCGGCGGCCGGGGCGCCCCCGGGCGCGGAGGCGGTGGGCGCGGCGGCCGGGGTCGTCGGCGCGGCGGCGCTCGGGGTGGCGGACGGCGCGGCCGCGGTGGTCGCCGGGGCCGCGGTCGTCGGGGCGGCGGGTGCGGCGGTCTTCGCCGTGTCGGACGACGAGTTGTCGTTGCAGGCGGTGAGCGTCAGCACGCCGACGACGGCGAGGCCGGCGAGCGCGCGCATGCCCGTACTGGAGGCGGAGCTGTTCACGTGTCGTTCCCCCGTGCTCGTGGACCGTCGGTCGGCGGTCCTCTCGGTGAACGTTGATAGCGCACGCCGGCGCACGGGCACCACGGCTTTGACGGCCTTTTGACCACGCCGTGACAGCCCGGCGACCATACCGGGACACGGCCCGGTGCGGGGGAGCGGGGTGCCGAACACCCCGCTCCCGCCGCGTTGTTGGACCTCTACGGCAGCGCGGCGTGCTCGGCCCGGCTGGCCGCGAGCCGCTGCGCGGCGAGTGCGCCGGCCCGCGCGCGGTCGCCCCCGGTGAGCCGGGCGAGGATCGCCGCGAGGGGCCTGACCTGCCCGGCGGTCCCCCAGTGCCCTTCCGGGACCTCGGTGGGGAACACCCAGATCCGGCCGGGGTCGCGCGGCCAGGCCCCCTCCTCCGCGTCGAGGATCGCCTCGGTGACGTCGGCGACGACGCCGGCGCGGACCTTCGCGTCGAACTGGCCCTCGGGCACGGACGGGACGACCTTGTAGCGCGGTGCGTCGGCCGGCTTCCCGCCGACGTAGACGGCGGCGGGCCGGTGCAGGAACAGCCAGGACACCTCGCGCACGGCCGGGTCGGCGGGGTCGAAGCCCTCGTGGCGGATCAGGATCGCGGTGATGCGGTCGAGCAGGGCGGCCTCGGCCCCGGGCCGCAGGGCGCCCTCGGGGATGTGGACGTCGAGCAGGGGCATGGTGGAGCTCCTCCTGACTTTATTTTCTCAACTCAGTTGGCGGGTCCGAGCCTGCCGGGGCTGGGTTCAGATTGTCAACCCAGGGGGCGTTATCATCGGCCCATGGACGACAAGCGGCGGCTGGACCCGGCGAACTGCTCGGTGGCGCGCTCGCTGGCGGTGGTCGGTGAGCGCTGGTCGCTGCTGATCGTGCGCGAGGCCGTCGACGGCGCGCGCCGCTTCGGCGAGTTCCGCTCCCGGCTGGGCATCGCCAGCAACCTCCTGTCCGCGCGGCTGGACGCCCTCGTCGCGGCGGGCGTGCTGGACCGCGTCCCGTACCAGGAGCCCGGCGACCGGCAGCGCTTCGAGTACCGGCTGACACCGAAGGGCACGGACCTGCGGCCCACGCTGCTCGCGCTGCTGGAGTGGGGCGACAAGTACCTCGCCGACGAGGAGGGCCCGGGCGTCGTCGTCCGGCACGCGGCCGCGGGCGACGAGGAGCCCTGCGACGAGCCGGTCGCCCTCGTCCTCGAATGCGCCGCCGGCCATACCCACCTGCCGTCCGGCGAGGTCTACCGGGCCCCGGGGCCGGGGGCGCGCTTCCTCCCGGCGTGACGCGCGCGAACCCGACCGAGCGGGCGCGGCGGTTGTCCGTATCCTCACCGAGTGCCCCTCATCAGCCTGCACGACCGGTCCGCCCTCGCCGCCCGCTTCCTGGCCGACCCGGCGCTCCACCTCTTCGAACTCGGCGACCTCGACGACACGCTGTGGCCCAACACCACCTGGTACACGACCGGTGGCCCGGTGGCCCTGCTCTACACGGGCGGCGGCATCCCGGTCCTGCTCGCCTTCGCCCGCCCGGCCGACGTCCCGGCGCTCGAAGCGCTCCTGGGCGAGCTGCGCCCGTTCCTGCCGCGCCGCTTCACGGCGATGCTGCCGGTGGGGGCTCACCGCGCCCTGGCACCGGACTACGGTGTCGAGCACCGTTCGACGCTGCTTCGCATGATGCTCCCGGACGGGCCTTCGCTCCCCGAGCCCGCCTTCGAGCCCGCGCTGTTGACCGGCGACGACGTCCCGGACCTCCGCACGCTCCTCGCCGAGGCCTACCCCGAGTCCTGGTTCGACGAGCGGCTCGTGCTCGGCGGCGGCTACGTCGGCCTCCGTGGTGCGGACGGCCGGCTGCTGGCCACGGCCGGCGTGCACGTCCACTCCGCCGCGTACGGCGTCGCCGTCCTCGGCAACGTGACCACCCGCCCGGACGCCCGGGGGAGGGGCCTCGCCCGCGCCTGCGTCACCGCGCTGTGCCGCCGCCTCGCGAGGACGACCGCCCACATCGGCCTGAACGTGCGCACGGACAACGCCCCGGCGATCCACCTCTACGAGCAGCTGGGATTCACCACCACCGCCACGTTCGAGGAGCTGGTGGTCGCGGCGCGCTGAGCTGCGGGGGTCGTGCGGGGGTGTGGGGATCGTCACCGTTCCGGGCGGATGTTCGGGCGCCTACGATCGCGAGCGTGAACGACAGCTACTTCGAGCGCACCGGCGAGCGTCGCTTCAAGCCCACCGTCCACGCGGGCGGCGCCTGGAACGACGACGAACTGCACTTCAGCCCGGTGGGCGGCCTCGTCGTCCACGCGATCGAGCGGCACCGGGCGCAGACCGGCGCGGCGGGCGGACTGGCGCTGTCGCGGATCGCCTTCGACATCCTGGGCCGGCTCGCCGTCGACGAGTGCGAGATCACCGTCGAGACCATCCGGCCGGGGCGGACGGTCGAGCTGGTGGAGGCGGTCCTGGTCATAGGGGAGCGGGCGGTGATCCGCGCCCGCGCCTGGTACCTGGCGACCTCCGACACGTCGGCCGTGGCCGGCAGCCCGGTCGAACCCCTCGCCGGGCCCGGGGAGTTCGAGCCGTGGCCGATGAGCGAGCTGTGGGACGGCGGCTACATCGCGTCGATCGACGTCCGGCGCCGGGAGCTGGCGCAGGGCCGGGCCCAGGCCTGGATCGGCAGTGAGGTCGGGCTGGTGGCGGGCGAGGAGATCGGCCCGCTCGCGTCGTTCGTCGCCCTGGTGGACACGGCGAACGGGATCGCGGTGCGGCAGGACCACACGGAGTGGATGTTCCCGAACGTGGACCTCACCATCCACCTCCACCGGCAGCCCGAGGGCCGTTGGACGGGGATGGACACGACCGTCACCTTCGGCCCGACGGGCCACGGCCTGACCAGCACGGTCCTGCACGACGTCCACGGCCCGGTGGGCTCCGCGCAGCAGTCGCTCACCGTGCGGTCGCTGGGGGTCTCGCCGGGGGCGTGAAAACCGCTGGGTGTTCGGTCGGCGGAGACCTACCATCGCGCGAATGACCACTCATGAAGCGATACTCGACGCCGCCCTCGCCCGCATCACCGCCGGCTACGTGTACCCCGAGAAGACGGCGGCGATCGAGGCGGCGATCCGCGGCCGGCTGGCCGAAGGCGCGTACGAGGGCGTGCCCGAGCAGGAGCTGTGCGAGCAGGTGACGCGGGACCTGCAAGCGGTGTGTCCCGACAAGCACCTGCGGCTGCTGTGGAGCGAGGAGCCGCAGTCGATGGACGAGGAGCCGGAGAGCGTCGCCCGGGAGCGGTTCGCCCAGTACGCGCGGGCGAACAACTACGGCGTGCGGCGCGTGGAGCAGTTGGACGGCAACATCGGCTACCTCGACCTCCGGATGATCGCCCCGGCGGAGCTCGGCGGCCCGGCGTTCGCGGCGGCGATGCAACTGCTGGCGCCGACCGAGGCGTTGATTATCGACCTGCGTCAATGCGCCGGCGGGGCGCCGGAGGGCGTGCAGCTGTGGTGCAGCTACCTCTTCGCGAACGACGAGGTGCACCTCAACGACATCTACGAGCGGAAGACGGACAGCATCCGGCAGTACTGGACGCTGGGCCACCTCGCCGCGCCGCGCTACCTGGACCGCCGGGTGGTCGTGCTGACCAGTGGCTTCACGTTCTCGGGCGGAGAGGAACTGGCCTACAACCTGAAGGCACTGAAGCGCGGCACGCTGGTCGGCGAGACGACCAGGGGAGGCGCCCACCCCACGGCCCGCATCCCGGTGGCCCCGCACGTGATGGTGACGGTCCCGACGGCCCGCTCGATCAACCCGGTGACGGGCACGAACTGGGAGGGCGTCGGCGTGGAGCCCGACGTGAAGGTCCCGGCCGAGGATGCCCTGGAGACCGCCCTGAACCTCCTGCGGTGAGGTCCCGCGCCCCGGCTGTCGGCCGACCTCCGACGGCCGGGGCGTAGCGTTCACCTGCGTCGCATTGCAACGATCGGACCTGCTCGTTGCATTACTCTTCAGAGGCTCTGCAACGATTTATCGGCTCTGACCTGCTGTTATGGCAGTTTCTCGCAACGAATGTGTTGCCGCTAACTAGAAAGCAACGTAGCTTTTCCATCGTCAGAAACGGCGAGGGCAACCAGGCCCCGCCGCTGATCGAAGGAGAAGACGATGCAGACGTTCGCCACCCCCGCCCCGGTCGCCGCCGTCCTCGACGTCCCCGCGGGCCGCATCCGCCTCATCGCGGCCGACCGCGCCGAGACCACCGTCGAGGTCCGGCCGGCCGACGCCGCCAAGGGCCGTGACGTGAAGGCGGCCGAGCGGATCGAGGTCGGGTACGCCGACGGTGTCCTGCGGATCGCGGCCCGGGAGGCGGAGAGCCGGATGCTCGGCAACTCCGGCTCGGTCGAGGTCACCGTCCACCTGCCGTCCGGATCCCGCGTCGAGGCGAAGGCGGCCGACGCCGAACTGCGCGGCGTGGGACGGCTCGGCGAGGTCGCGTTCGAGGGCGCTCGGGCCACGGTGGAGCTCGCCGAGGTCGCCGAGGCCCGGCTCGCCGTCCAGGCCGGCGACATCACCGTCGGCCGTCTGAACGGTCCGGCCACGGTCACCGCCCAGCAGGGCGACATCCGCATCGGCGAGGCGGTGCGCGGCGAGGTCGTGCTGGAGACGCAGTCCGGAGAGATCTCGGTCGGTGCCGCCCGTGGGGTGTCCGCCTCGCTGGACGCCGGCACCTCCTACGGCCGGATCCACAACTCGCTCCGGAACGCCGAGGGCACCGCCGACCTGCGCGTCCGGGCGACCACCGCCTACGGCGACATCACCGCCCGCAGCATCTGAACCGCCCCGCCCGTCCCGACCACGTCCGAACTTTCCGAAACGAGGCACACCATGAGCATCAACCACGCTGCTTGGACCGGCATGGTGCAGGTCGAGGACACCGCCCTGGCCGTCACCGACACCGGCGGGTCCGGCACTCCGGTGGTCTACCTGAACGGGTCCTACGCGGACCAGTCGCACTGGCGGCGCGTGATCGCCGAACTCGGCCCCGGCTACCGGCACATCACCTTCGACGAGCGGGCCCGCGGCAAGTCGGCGCGGTCGGCGGACTACTCGTTCGAGGCGTGCCTGCGCGACGTCGACGCGGTGCTGGCGGCGCGGGGCGTGGAACGGCCGATCCTGGTGGGCTGGTCGTACGGCGCACTGGTCGCGGTGAACTGGGCCGCCCGCAACCCCGGGCGCGTGGCGGGCGTGGTCTCTGTCGACGGTGCCATGCCCAGTCCGAGCGGCTGGCTCGACGACGCGGCGCGGGCCAAGATCCGCAAGCTGTTCCGCCGCCTGAGCCCGCTCTTCCCGATCTGCCGCCCGCTCGGCATGGCCGCCCGGATGAACGCCGCCCAGCACGCCGACATCAACTTCCAGGCCATCGAACTCTGCGCGCCGACCGCCCTCGAACCGGTCCTCGACCGCCTGACCGCACCGACCCGCTACGTGGTCGCCACCGGCGGCAACCTCGGCGCCAAGGAGAAGGACATCGAGCAGTTCCGCGCCAACCTCGAACCGGTGCTCGCCCGCAACCCGAACATCGAGGTCAGCGCCAAGGTCCCGAGCAACCACTCCAAGATCCTCCGCAAGGACTTCCGCGCCGTCGCCGCCGCGGCCCGCGAGCTCGCCACCACCCGCGACCGCCAGGCTGCATGAGCGGTGCGAGCGGTCCGCCGTCCATCCGGAGCTGCGGGACTCCTGCGCCCCGACCGAGCGATTCACACGCAGCGCCTTCGGCTTCAGCACTTCTTGGAGAAGAGGGCGAGTCCCTAGCTCGGTTGAGGCCGGCTGGACCACCAGACCGAGGCGAAGAGGAACACGCCGGGGAGGATGCCGGCGACGGTGGAGACGGCGGCTGCGGGGGCGCCGAGGAAGGCCAGGGCCATGCCGACGGCGCCGCAGGCTGCCATCGAGCCGCCGAGTATGCGGAGTTGGGGGCGGCTCCAGGCGGTCGCGAGGCCGAAGAAGTGGACGCCGACGACGAAGGCGATCCAGCCGACGGTGGCGGTGGGCGTGTGGAAGGCCTTGTTGATGACGGCGAGGCCGGCGGCTATGCCCACCACTTCGGCGGCGGCGACGAGCCAGTAGCGACCGCCGAACCGGGGTTCGGGAGCGGTGGTCGCCTCGGGAGCGGGTCGGCGGTTGAAGAGACCGAGGAAGAGGAAGGCCGCGACCGCGAGGACCCGGAGGGGGACGGAGACGGGGTCGGGGAGGGCGCCGGCGTTGGCCTGGACGAAGACGAGCCCGAAGCTCGACCCGATGAGCCTGGTGGCTCGGACTCTGTTCATGATCGGGAAGGTACCCCCCCGGTTGTGCGGACCGAGGGGCGGGCCTCAGGTCAGGTGGTCGAACTCCCCGGCCTCGGCCCCGAGGACGAGGGTCCGGAGCCTGGCGGTGGCCCCGCCCCGGCCAGGCCGACGGAAAAGCGCAGGAAGTCGATCCAGCCGACTTCCTGCGCCGTCGAAAGAGCGGGGCGGATGCGGGAACCGGTGGGATTCGAACCCACGGGCAGACTCGGAGCAGGGCCGCTCCTCCTCCGCGGATCGATGCACGGGGGTCCTCCGGTGCATCGATTGCAATGGGCCGCTCTGCCACGGGCCGCATCCTGCGGGATTGCGCGGTCCCGCTGTCCGCGATCCTACGAAGTTCCGCACCGGGCACGCGACCGGTTTGCCGGGGCGGCGCTCCGCCCTCCGGCCCGATAACCGCTGTACTCCCCACCCCAGGCCCGATATCTTCGCGCCGCCCCTGTCCCGCACCCGGATCGGAACCCCTTGAGCGATCAACTCACCGCCGGCCTCATCGGCCTGGGCGTCATCGCCGTCGACGTCCTGACGCCCCTCGTGGGCGCCGTCGTCGCCGCGAACCACATCCGCAAGAGGGGCCGCAACGCCCGCCTCGCCATGGCCGGTTGCCTGGTCATGGCACTCGCGCCGGTCGTCTCCACCGTCGCCCTGACGCTCTGGTTGGAACCGCTGATCCGCGCCACCGATCCGGTCCTGGGGGCCAACCTGGTCCCGCTGTTCACCCTGCCCTTCCAGCTGGTCGGGTTCGGACTCCTGCTCGCCGGCGCCCTGTCCGGGCCGAAGCCCCGCCCCGCGCAGCCCCTCCCGCCGATCCAGGTCGAGGTCGAGGTCGAGGCCGAGGCCGCGCAGGGCTGATTCGCTACACGGCCCGCAGCAGCAGGTGCCCGCGCCGGAAGCGCTCGTTCTCGCCGGGCTCCCGCAGCATCCGGCCGACCTCCGTGAACCCCGCCTCGCCCGCGAGCCGCGCGAGTTCGTCGATCGGCCACCGGTAGGCCGTCGTCACCTTGTGGTCGAACGGCGTCACCGGCTCTCCCTCGGCCTCGAAGAAGCCGAGCAGGACGTGCCCGCGGACCGCCACCACCCGCCTGAACTCGCCCAGGTACGAGGGGACGTCCGCCGGCGGGGTGTGGATCAGCGAGTACCAGGAGACGGCCCCGGCCAGCGACCCGTCCACCGCCTCCAGCGCGTCCATCGGCCCGACGTCGAACCGGATGCCCGGGTACGTCTCGCGGGCGATCCCGACGAGCGCGGGGGACAGGTCGACGCCGAAGACGTCGAGGCCGAGCCCGCGCAGGAACGCGGACACGTACCCCGGCCCGCAGCCGAGGTCCGCGACCGGGCCCGGAACGCCGCCGGACCGCACGACGTCCGCGAAGGCGGTGACGAACGAGCGGTCCAGCGGGAGGTGCGCGAGCCCGTCGCGGACGAGGTCGGCGTAGCGGACGGCGACGGCGTCGTACGCGCCGGCGGTGGTCCGGTGATGTGACGAGAGTTCAGGCACGGGCGACGACCCTAGTGCCGCTCAGCGTCGCGCGTGCCGGATCCTCAGCCGCCCGTACCCCATGGCGCCGGAGAACCGGATCGTCGGCCCGCCGCCGGAGGTGCTCCGCGGGGGCCGGTAGACGGTGTCCTTCCAGCCGCTCGTCAGGCCGTCCAGGTCGACGACCGCGTCCCTGGGCACGGTGATCTTCGCCCGGCCGGTGCCGAGGCCCAGCACGATGTCGATCACCGGATGCTCGATGACCGCCTTGGAGAGGTCCAGGTGCACCCGGGCGAACGCCGATTCGACCCTGAGGGTGCGCGGCACCCGCCACGAGCCGCGCCGGACGATCCGCCCGCCGAGGGCGCCGATCGTGGCGGTGGTGCCGGGCTTCTCCGGCGGGAGCGGGCCCAGGGCCCGGACGAGGTCGCCCTGCGTGCGGGCGACGAGCAGCCGGTCGAGGCGCTCGTCCATCTCCTCGTGCGTGATGTGGCCTTCGGCGTACGCCTCTTGGAGACGCTGGACGGCGATGTCGCGGTCGCTTTCGCGGGCCGGGGGCGAGGGTTCCTGCGGCAGGGAGCTCACGAGTCCCACTCTAGAACGAGCCTGGCGCCGGAAGTCGGCCCTCCGGGTACGTCGCGACGCCCGTCGGGGTGATCGTCATGTCGTCGGACGAGCGGGATAACCTCGTTCGCGCATATTCGCGCGTACCGCGCACGGCGGAATACCGGGCACGACGGGGGATCGGACCATGGAACGCAAGGACGGCGGCGACGAACGCCTGGCAGCCGAGGGCGAAGTGGCGGTCGCCCGCCTGGCGATCGACTCCGGGGACCTGCCGCACGCCGCCGACCACCTCGCCGACGCGATGATCACCGACCCCCAACTGCCCGAGCTGCACGAGGCCCTGGCCGAGCTGTGCGCCGCCGCCGGCGGCCCGGCCGCCGCTCGCGAGCTCTTCCCGCTCGACGGCCAGGTCTTCCTCGGCACCGTCGTCTGCCGGGCCCACGTCGAGGCGGCGGCCGGCGACTGGGACGCGGCGATCGGCATGCTCGCCTCCGCCGTCCAGTTCGACCCCGGCAGACCCTGGGCGCCCGCCTGGCTGGCCCGCGAGGACCTGCCGGGCCTGGTCGACCCGGACGCCGTCGCCCAGGCCGTCGCCCGCGCCTCCGGCGGGCTGCCCGACCCGCTGCCCGCCGAACTCGCCGACGCCGTCCGCCCGTTCGACGCCTTCGTGCGGGCCGTCGTGGACCGCCACCCCGACCACGCCCTGCTCCTCGCGATGGCCTCCGGCCTGACCCGCCGACTCGGCACCACCGCCCGCGCCGTCGAACTCGCCGAGCACGCCCACCGCCTGGCCCCCGGCTACATGCCGTCCGTCATGCTCGGCAACGCCCTGCGCGCCGACGGCCGCCCGGAGCAGGCGCTCGCCGTGTGGGAGGCCGAACTGCGCCGCGTCGCGCCGGACCAGGACGACTCCAGCAGCTACCTCGCCGTCGACGTCGCCGAGTTGTACGGGACGCTCGGCCGCCCCGCCGAGGGACTGCCCTGGCTGGAGCGCGTCCTCGCGGCCGACCCCGACCACCCCAAGGCCGGACCGGCGATCCACGGACTGCGCCACGCCGTCGACGGGGACGCCGCCCACCTGCTCGCGCTCGCCGACCACCACCGCGCCCACCCCGACCACGACTACGCCCAGGACCTCCTCGAACGCCTCGGCCACCGCGCACCCTGGCTCGGCCTCGTCCCCGGCGCCACCGAGGCCACCGTCAACGTGCTCCACCAGGTGCTGGAGGCGCCCGGCACCACGCGCGACACCGAGATCGACTGCACGGCCTCCACCGTCGAGCCGCCCAGCTCGCTGCTGGCCGTCCACCTCGCGCTGCCGCGCACCACCGTCGGCTACCGGTCGGTCGGCACCCCCGACCCGCGCCTGCCGCTGGCCGAGCCCACCACCACGCTCTGGACCTGGGACGGCACCGACCCGCGCCCCGCCGTCGCCCCGCCCGCCGCCGCGAGCGCCGAACTCGTCCGGGCCACCGCCGAACTCGTCTGGCCGACCGTCCCCGCCGCCTACGACCACGCCGTCCGGCTCGCCGGGCTGCCGCTCGACGACCTCGTCGGCGTCCTCGCGCACCCGCCCGCGCCGCGCGAGGACGAGCTCGGGCGGGCGCTGCTCGCCCACCAGCCCGAGCTGTGGGTGCGCGCCGTCCAGACCTTCGCGTGCCTGGGCATCGCCCACCACCGCACCGACCAGCCGTGGGCCGGGTCCGACCGCCGCCGCGTCCTGCTCGACCTGCTGCTCGGCCCCGAGGACTGGGTGGTCGAGGCGGCCGGCTTCGCGCTCGTCGCGATCGGCTGGACGCACCCCGGGACGCGCGCCGACATCGCCGCCCAGCTCGGGCGGCGGCTGCGCTACTGCGCGGAGGCGGACCGCACCCGGGTGGTGACGATCCTGCGGTCCGTGGGCCAACTGGCGCTCGCGGCGCCGTGGTTGCCGGCGGAGGAGCTCGACCGGGCGCGCCGCTTCGTCGCCGGCGAGGCGGACGGGACGTCCGAGCCCGCGAAGCCGGGACCTTCGAGGCCCGAGGCCGCACCGCGGCCGAAGCCGGGCTTCCTGCGCCGGCTCTTCGGACGCGGCTGAGGCGCGCTCGGGCGCTCGGCCGCTCGGCCGCTCCGGGCACACGTGCGCGTCGGCGGCGTCGAACCGCCAGTAGCCCGCCGACCCGCAGGCGACCCCACAGGTGCCCCCGAACGTGTCCCCGCACGTGACCCCGCACGTGCCCCCGAACGTGAGCCCGCACGTGCTCCCGGACCGCGGACTAGACGCCCGGCAGCGGATCCTGGTCGACGTCGTGCCGCGGGACGCGCTCGGCGGGGTCGCGGCACTCGGGGCCGAGCCGCAGGATGCGGGACTCCGGGTCGTGCAGCGGCCGGTGGCAGCGGCGGCAGGTGACGCGGTGGCGGACGGCCTCCGGGGTGTCCGTCCCGGGCAGCGGATCGGGGGAGCTGGTCATGGTGAGACCGTAACGAAGCGGGCGCCGTGAAAGGATCCCCCCATGGCCACCGACCGCACCAGCGCAGGAGACCCGGCGCGCACCCTCGCCCTCCTCTGGGGCCTGACCGCCGAGGAGAAGCCCGGCCGGCGCGGCCCCCGGCAGGCCCGCTCGACCGGCGAGATCGCGGCGGCGGCCGTCGCGCTCGCCGACGCCGAGGGCGTGGACGCGGTTACCATGCGGCGCATGGCGCAGGAGCTCGGCCTGTCCCCGATGGCGCTCTACACGTACGTGCCCGGCAAGGCCGAACTGCTCGACCTGATGCTCGACACCGTCTACGCGACGATGCCCCGCACCGCCCCCGCCGGTGACGGCTGGCGCGCCCGCGTGACGGCCGTCGCCGACGACAACCGGGCGCTGCACCGGGCCCACCCGTGGATCGCGGCGGTCTCCACCAGCCGCCCGCCGCTGGGCCCGGGCCTGATGGCCAAGTACGAGTACGAGCTGCGCGCGTTCGAGGGCACCGGCCTGCCGGACGTCGACCTGGACGCGGCGCTCACCCACGTGCTCGGCTTCGTCCAGACCTGCGCCCGGATGGCCTCCGACGAGCGGGCCGCGCAGCAGGACAGCGCGATGACGGACGAGCAGTGGTGGGCCGCCAACGCCGATCTGCTGGCCCGGGTCTTCGACGCCGAGCGCTACCCGGTGGCGGCCCGCGTCGGCGCCGCCGCGGGCGCGGCGCACGGCGGCGCCTACGACCCGGACCACGCCTACGCGTTCGGCCTCGCGCGCGTGCTGGACGGCCTGGCCGCGCTGGTCACGAAGCGGTAGGCCGCCCGTCGTACTCCTCGCGGGCGGCCAGCACCTCGGGCACCCGCCGCTCCGACCACAGCGCGAGCCCCGCGACCAGCTCGGCGGCCTCGTGCCCGAGCGGCGTGAGGCTGTAGTCGACCCGGGGCGGGATCACCGGGTGGGCCTCGCGGAGCACGAAGCCGTCGCGCTCCAGCGTCTGGAGGGTCTGGGCGAGCATCTTCTCGCTGACTCCGGTGACCCGGCGGCGCAGCTCGCTGAAGCGGTAGCCGCGCTCGCGCAGCGCCCACAGGACGAGCACGCCCCAGCGGCTGGTGACGTGCTCCAGCACGCCCCGGGACGGGCACATGCGGTCGAAGACGTCGGCCGGGGGGAGCTTCTGGATTACCTTCACGTCAGTACCCTACTTTGAAGTGCGTACTTTCGAAAGGTTAGTGCAGTCCCTAGGGTGAGTTCCGAGGGCAACACCACCGCATCCCTGAGGAGCACTCCCATGTACGTCGTCACCGGTGCCACCGGCCAGCTCGGCCGCCTCGTCGTCGAGGGCCTGCTGGCCGCCGTCCCCGCGGGCGAGGTCGCGGTCGCCGTCCGCTCCGCCGAGAAGGCGGCCGACCTGGCCGCGCGCGGTGTCGCCGTCCGCGTGGTCGACTACGACGAGCCCGGGACCCTGGCCGACGCCTTCGCGGCCGGCGACCGGGTGCTGCTGATCTCGGGCAGCGAGGTCGGCCGCCGCATCCCGCAGCACCGCGCCGTGATCGACGCCGCGAAGGCGGCCGGGGTCGCGCTGCTCGCCTACACGAGCGCACCGGGCGCGGCCACCTTCCGGCTGGCCGACGAGCACCGGGCGACGGAGGAGCTGATCGCGGAGTCCGGCCTGCCGTCCGTCCTGCTGCGCAACGGCTGGTACACCGAGAACTACCTGGGCGACGCGGCCGGCACGGTCGCCCGCGGCGTGGTGCTCGGCAGCGCGGGCGAGGGCCGGGTGGCCACCGCCCCGCGCAAGGACTACGCGGACGCGGCCGTCGCCGTCCTGCTCGGCGAGGGCCACGAGGGCCGGGTCTACGAGCTGAGCGGCGACACCGCGTGGAGCCTGCCCGAGCTGGCCGCCGAGCTGGCCGCGGTCTCCGGCGAGCCGGTCGCGCACCGTGACGTGACCCCGGCCGAGCACCGCGGGGTGCTGGTCGGCGCGGGCCTGCCGGAGGGCTTCGCCGAGGTGCTGGTGGACGTCGACGCGGGCATCGCGCGCGGCGAGCTGGCCGGCACCCCGGGCGACCTCGCCCGCCTGATCGGCCGCCCGACCGTTCCGCTCGCCGAGTCCGTCCGCGCGGCGCTCAAGGCGTGACCCGCACCCGCCCTGACCTGGGCGTTCTCGCCCCTTGGGCGCTGTCATGACCAAAATCCGGAAACGGAGATGACAGGCCGCCCTCCCGCCCGCTACCGTCACCTCGACATACGCGCGCGCGGAGGGCAGGCGGCAGATGCCGGACACAACGAAGCAGGAGAGCGGCAACGGCATCTGGTACGGAGCCGCGGCCTACGGCATCTGGGGGCTCTTCCCGCTGTTCTGGCCGCTGCTGGAGCCCGCCGCCGCCGACGAGATCGTGGCCAACCGGATGGTCTGGTCCCTCGTCGCGGTCGTGGGGCTGCTGGCCTTCCAGCGGCACTGGGGCTGGATACGCCCGCTGCTGCGCCAGCCCCGCCGGGTCGCGATGCTGGCCGGCGCGGCCACCGTGATCACGGTCAACTGGGGCGTCTACATCTGGGCGGTCAACAGCGGCCACGTCGTCGAGACCAGCCTCGGCTACTTCATCAACCCGCTCGTGACGATCGGCTTCGGCGTCCTGGTCCTCAAGGAGCGGCTGCGCGTCGCGCAGTGGACGGCGGTCGGCGTCGGCGCGGCGGCGGTCGCGGTGCTCACCGTCGCGTACGGGCAGCTGCCCTGGATCGCGCTCACCCTGGCGCTGTCCTTCGCCACCTACGGCCTGCTGAAGAAGACGGTCGGGCTGAGCGGCGTGGAGAGCCTGGCGGCGGAGAGCGCCTTCATGTTCCCGTTCGCCCTGGCCTACCTGGTCTACCTGGAGGTCAGCGGGCGCGGCACCTTCGGCCACGCGGTGGCCGGCTCGTACGGCTGGGGCCACTCCGGCCTGCTGGCGCTCAGCGGCGTCATCACCGCGATCCCGCTGCTGTGCTTCGGCGCGGCGGCCGTGCGGGTGCCGCTGACGATGCTCGGGCTGCTGCAGTACCTGGCGCCGGTGTTCCAGTTCCTGATCGGCGTCGCGGTGTTCCACGAGTCGATGCCGCCCGCGCGCTGGGCCGGCTTCGGCCTGGTCTGGGTGGCGCTGGCCGTCCTCACCTGGGACGCGCTGCGCCGGGTGCGGGCCGACCGCGCGGAGCGGGCGGCCGCGGCACGCGCGCCGCGACCGGCCCCCGCCCCGGCGGCCACCCGGTAGGACACGTCCTGGGAGGCGCGGTCAGGCGCTGATGTCCCGGCTGGAGAACCGCGCCCAGGCCGCCGAGCCGAACACGGCGACGTAGCCGGCCTGCAGGGCGAGGTTCTTCAGCACGCCGTCCCAGTACATCGGCTGGCGCAGCAGGTCCGCGAAGCTCAGCCAGTAGTGGGTGAACAGGAACGGCCGGATCGCGTCCAGCTGCGGGAAGTTGTCCAGGATCTGGACGGTGATCACCAGCACCACGGTGGCGGCCATCGCCGCGATGCCGCTGCCGGTGAGCGTCGAGACGAACAGCCCGATCGCCACCAGCCCGGCCAGCGAGAGCGCCACCACCGCGGCCACCAGCAGCGCCCGCGGCAAGGCCTCGCCGAGGCCGATGGTGTCGCCGGACAGCAGCGTCACCTTGCCGAGCGGGAACAGCGCGGCGCCGGTGGCCAGGGCCGTCAGCGCGACGGCCGCGGTGGCCGCCAGGCAGAAGGCGAGCCCGGCGGTGAACTTGGCGGCCAGCAGCCGCGTCCGCCCGGCCGGGGCGACCAGCAGGTAGCGCAGCGTCCCGGTGGCGGCCTCGCCCGCCACCGAGTCCCCGGCGACGACGCCGACCGTCATCGGCAGGAAGACCGGCAGCGCCACGGCGAGCGCGGTGAACACCAGGAACAGGCCGTTCTGGGTGGTCTGCGCGATGAAGCTCGGACCGCCGTCCCCGTGCGGGCCGTCCGTGTTGACCTTGATGACCACGCCGATCAGGACCGGCAGCGCCGCCAGGATCGCCAGCAGCACCAGGGTCCGCATCCGGCGGAAGGTCAGGTGCAGCTCGTTGCGGAACAGCGCCAGGAAGCCGGACGCCGTCTGCGGCCGCCGCCCGGCGGCCCGCGACCCGCCTCCGGGCGCGACCGCCACCGCCTCAGCCCGCGACATCGAAGCCCTCCCCGGTCAGCGCCACGAAGGCGTCCTCCAACGTGCCCCGTTCCAGGCCGAACCCGTGCACCCGCACGCCGGCCTCCACCAGCGCCGCGCACAGCTTCGGCAGCGTCGAGTCGTCGACGGCCGCGAGCTCGGCGTCCACCCGGTCCTCGCCGCGCACGACGTCGGCGACCCGGTGGGCCGCGAGCACCTCGGCGGCCCGGTCGGCGTCCGGCGTGCGCACCACCAGCCGGCCCTGGGCCCGGGCGGCCAGCTCGGCGACGGTGCCCTGCACCACCAGCCGGCCGCGGGACATCACCGCGGCGTGCGTGCAGACCTGCTCGATCTCGTCCAGCAGGTGCGAGGAGAGGAACACCGTGGTGCCCTCCGCCGCGACCTCCCGCACCAGCGTCCGGATCTCCCGCATGCCCTGCGGGTCCAGGCCGTTGGTCGGCTCGTCCAGCACCAGCAGTTCGCGCGGCTGGAGCAGCGCCGAGGCCAGCCCGAGCCGCTGCTTCATGCCGAGCGAGTACGCGCGGGCCTTCTTGCCCGCCGCCGCGGTGAGCCCGACCCGCTCCAGCGCCTCGTCGACGCGGCGGGCGCGGGTGCGCGGGTCGGCCGTCGGGTCGGCGGCGTCGAACCGGGCGAGGTTGTCGCGGCCGGACAGGAAGCCGTACAGCGCGGGGCCCTCGATCAGCGCGCCCACCCGGGGCAGCACGGTCGCGACGGACTGCGGCATCGGCTCGCCGAGCACGGTCGCCACGCCGGAGGTGGGGACGATCAGGCCCATCAGCATGCGGATGGTCGTGGTCTTGCCGGAGCCGTTGGGGCCGAGGAAGCCGAAGACGGAGCCGCGCGGGACGGCCAGATCCAGGCCGTCGACGGCGAGCTGGCCGCCCCGGAAGCGCTTGGTGAGCCCGCGCGTGCGGATCACGTCGTCGGAGTGGGCGGGGGCGGGGGCGGGGGCGGCAGCGGGAACGGGGGCCGGGCGCGCCTCGGCGCCCCGGCCCCCGGCCGACTCCGTAACGTCCCCCGTTACGGGAGTCTTCGTCACCCCTACTTCACCCCGGCCGCGTTCTGCAGGACGGACTGCGTGACGGCGCCGGCGAACACCCGGCCGTCGTCGGTGATCAGGACGTTGAGCACCTTGGTGCTGATCAGCGTGCCGCCGGCGACCGGCTTGCCGAGCGCCTTGGCCAGGGCCGCCGGGTTCTGGAACGAACCGTGGCCGCCGTGCTTGCCGTCCTTGGCGCCGTTCGCGCCGTTCGCGCCACTCGCCGGCGTGCCCTCCGGACCGCTCGGCAGGTGCGCGGCGATCACCGAGGTCCAGCCCTCGCCGATCACGTTCGTCCCGCCCTGCTCGCCGGCCTCCTTCTTGCCGTCCGGGCCGCGCTCGGCGTCCGCCTTCCCGCCCGCCTGCTCGCCCGCCGGCTTGTCGTCCGCCTTGTGCTCCGTCACCTTGGCGCCCTTGGGCACGGTGAAGTCGAAGGTCTTGGCGGCCGGCTTCGCGAAGGAGACGTCGGTGAAGCGCACGTCCAGCACGGCTCCGCCGTCGGTGCCCAGCACCTTGACCGCGAGCGGCACGCCGTTGTCGGCGGCCACCGCGATGCGGACCTCGGAGATCGTCGAGCCGGACTGCTTCGGCTTGACGCTCAGCTGGTAGGCGTTCTGCCCGGCCACCTTGGCGGTGCCGGCCACGGTGACGGAGGTGGTGCTCGCGCTCTCCGTCAGGAACTGCCTGGCGGCCTCCTGCGGCGTCGTCGGCACACCGGCCAGCGGGGCCTTCGGGTGCTCGGCGCCCTGGTGCTTGGCGGCCTGACCGGTCAGGTGCACGGCCTGGTTGGTCGAACTGTCCCAGGCCCAGCCCTGGTCGCCGTTGTGGACCAGGGTGTAGCCGGCCATGTTCTCCAGCAGGTCGAGCCGCTGGTGGTCCGGCCCGTCCACCGCGACCCGCAGCGTCTGGTCGCCGCCCAGCAGGCCGAGCAGCTTGGCCTGCGGATCGGCCGACGAGCCGCCCTGCCCGCCGCCGCGCCCGGCCGCGGCACCGAGGCCGCCGGCCGCCGCGCCGAGCAGCTGGCTGGGCACCCCGAGGTCGGTCGAGAGCGAGACCGTGCCGGAGAGCGCCTGGGTGTCCGAGGCGAGCGCCTTGGCCACCACCTGCTCCGCCGTCAGCGAGGGGAGGTCCGGCGGGGAGTCGGCGGCCAGTGCGGGCACCAGCCCGATACCCGTGGCGACCGCCGCGGCCACCGCCACCGGCACGCCCGCGCGCATCAGGGTGCGCCGCCGTGAGCGGTACGGCGCGCCGCCGTCCACGTTCTCCCCCGTCGCCGTCTCATTCGTCATGGCGTCATCAACTCCTCTGCGAACCCGCCCGATTGCCTTGCCCTTCCATTAGAGGCCCGGCCCGCGCGCGCGTCATCGCCCTGTGGGGCCACTTCGGGGTAAACCGCCGGGGTACGTCAACCCTGAGACGTCCTCAGGGTTGGCTCCTCCCGGTGTACGACTCCTGGCGTAGTGTCGCCGCATGGACGCAACCGCCGCCGACCGCACCGACTCCCCGACCTCGCCGCCCCCCACCGCCAACGCCATGCGCCGCGCCCTGCGCCGCGCCCGGGACGGCGTCGCGCTCGACGCCGCCGAGGCGGCCGTGCTGCTCCAGGCCAGAGGCGAGGACCTGCGGGACCTCTGCGCGAGCGCCGCCCGGGTGCGGGACGCCGGCCTGGAGGCCGCCGGCCGCCCCGGCGTCATCACCTACTCCAAGAGCGTCTTCATCCCCCTCACCCGGCTGTGCCGCGACAAGTGCCACTACTGCACCTTCGTGACCGTCCCCGGCAAGCTGCGCCGGGCCGGGCACGGGATGTACATGTCCCCCGACGAGGTCCTCGCGGTGGCCCGCCGCGGCGCCGAACTCGGCTGCAAGGAAGCCCTGATCACACTCGGCGACAAGCCCGAGGACCGCTGGCCCGAGGCCCGCGAGTGGCTCGACGCGCACGGCTACGACGACACCGTCGCCTACGTCCGCGCGATGTCCATCCGCATCCTGGAGGAGACCGGCCTCCTCCCGCACCTCAACCCCGGTGTGCTGAGCTGGACGGACTTCCAGCGCCTCAAGCCCGTCTCCGCCTCCATGGGCATGATGCTGGAGACCACCGCCACCCGCCTGTGGAGCGAGCCCGGCGGCCCGCACCACGGCTCCCCGGACAAGGAACCCGCCGTCCGGCTGCGGGTCCTGGAGGACGCGGGCCGCAGCTCCGTCCCCTTCACCAGCGGCCTGCTGATCGGCATCGGCGAGACGTACGAGGAGCGCGCCGAGTCGCTGTTCGCGCTGCGCAAGGTCTCCCGGGCCTACCACGGGATCCAGGAGCTGATCCTGCAGAACTTCCGCGCCAAGCCGGACACCGCGATGCGCGGCATGCCCGACGCCGAACTCGACGAGCTGGTCGCCACGGTGGCCGTCGCCCGGCACGTCCTGGGCCCGGCCGCGTGCCTCCAGGCGCCGCCGAACCTGGTGGACGGCGAGTACGAGCGGCTGATCGGGGCCGGCATCGACGACTGGGGCGGCGTCTCCCCGCTCACCCCCGACCACGTCAACCCCGAGCGCCCGTGGCCGCAGATCGAGCGCCTCGCCGAGCGCTCCGCGGCGGCCGGCTTCGAACTGCGCGAGCGCCTGGCCGTCTACCCCGAGTACGTGCAGCGGGGCGAGCCCTGGCTGGACCCGCGCGTCCTGCCGCACGTGCGCGCCCTGGCCGACCCCGCGACCGGCCTCGCGAACCCGCACGCGCCGGTCGTCGGCCTGCCCTGGCAGGAGCCCGAGGACCTCCCGGAGTCGTACGGGCGGACCGACCTGCACGCCACCATCGACACCGAGGGCCGCACCGGCGACCGCCGGGCCGACTTCGAGGACGTCTACGGCGACTGGGAGGTCCTGCGCGAGCAGGTCCTCGCCGAGGGCGCGCCGCAGCGGCTCGCCGGGGACCTCCGCGAGGCGCTCGCGGTCGCCGCCGACGACCCGGCGAGGCTCACCGACGACCAGGCCCTCGCCCTGTTCCACGCCGACGGCCCCGCCCTGGACGCGCTCTGCCGGATCGCCGACGACGTCCGCCGTGACGTCGTCGGCGACGACGTCACCTACTGCGTCACCCGGAACATCAACTTCACCAACGTCTGCTACACCGGCTGCCGGTTCTGCGCCTTCGCCCAGCGCCGCACCGACGCCGACGCCTTCACCCTCTCGCTCCAGCAGGTCGCCGACCGGGCCGCGCAGGCCTGGGACGTCGGCGCCACCGAGGTCTGCATGCAGGGCGGCATCCACCCGGACCTCCCCGGCACCGCCTACTTCGACATCGCCCGCGCGGTGAAGGAGCGCGTGCCCGGCATCCACGTGCACGCCTTCTCGCCGATGGAGGTCGTCAACGGCGCCACCAGGACGGGCCTCTCGATCCGCGACTGGCTCCAGCGGGCCAAGGAGGCGGGCCTCGACACCATCCCCGGCACGGCCGCCGAGATCCTCGACGACGAGGTCCGCTGGGTGCTCACCAAGGGCAAGCTGCCCGCTGCCACCTGGGTCGAGGTCGTCACCACCGCGCACGACCTGGGCATCCGCTCCTCGTCCACCATGATGTACGGGCACGTGGACACCCCGGCGCACTGGCTCGGGCACCTGCGGCTGCTCGCGGAGATCCAGCAGCGCTCGCTTGAATCCGACAGCAGTGGCGGCTTCACGGAGTTCGTCACCCTGCCGTTCGTCCACACCAACGCGCCGGTCTACCTCGCCGGCATCGCCCGGCCCGGCCCCACCGCCCGCGACAACCGCGCCGTGGTCGCGATGGCCCGGCTGCTCCTGCACCCGCACATCCCCAACATCCAGACCAGCTGGGTCAAGCTGGGCGCCGAGGGCGCGGCCGAGATGCTGCGCTCGGGCGCCAACGACCTCGGCGGCACGCTGATGGAGGAGACCATCTCGCGCATGGCCGGTTCGGCGTACGGGAGTTACAAGTCGGTGCGCGACCTCCAGGCGATCGCCGAGGCCGCGGGCCGTCCGCACCGCCAGCGCACCACCACCTACGGCGAGGTGCCCGCCGAGCGCCGGGCCGCCGCGCTCGCCTCGGACGGCCACCTGCCGGAGCTGCTGCCCGTCCTGGACTGACGCGCTCCGCACGGCGACGAGGGGTGGGGGCCCCCCCCCCCCCCGGGGGGCGGGCCCCCCCCGGCGGCGGGGGGGGGGGGCGCCCGCCCGCCCCCGGGGGCGGCGGGGGGGCCGGGGCCCCCGGGGCCGGCCCGGGGCCGGCC
>NZ_JBHYWI010000059.1:0-32505 GCF_042751525.1 Kitasatospora sp. NPDC059408 | reverse complement strand
GGTACGCGCCCCCCTGTCGGGGGGGCGGGGTGGGGTAAACCCCCCGCCCACGGTGTGCCGGACCCCTCGCGGCGTCGTCGGCGGCGTCAGCCGGCCAGCAGCTGGCTGCGCAGGTCGCGCAGGTCCCGCTGGTCCAGGCCGAGGCCGTCCTTCAGATAGCCGTCGAAGGAGCCGAAGCGCGTGCGCACCTCGTCGAAGCCGGCGTCGAGGTACTCCGGCCGCACGTCCAGCAGCGGCTTGTAGACGGCCTGGTAGGCGGGCGGCAGCTTGGCCAGGGTCGCGGCGTTCTCGGCGGCGCGGTAGGCGTTGCTGGCCAGGTAGTCCGCCTCGACCGTCTCGCGCGGCACGCCGAGCGCGGTCAGCAGCGCGGCCGAGGCCCAGCCGGTGCGGTCCTTGCCGGCCGTGCAGTGGTAGACGACGTTCTCGTCGTCGCGCTCCACGAGGCCGGTGAACACCGAGCGGTACGCCGCCCTGGCGCTGTCCGCGGCGACCATCGTGCGCTCGGCGTCCACCATCGCCTGCGCCGCGGCCTGCGGGGTGGCGACGTTGAACGCGCCGGTGTCGGCGGCGCCGAGCACGTTGGCGTCGACGGCGGTGGCGCCGGCCGGGACGCGGTCCGGAGCGGCCTTCCGCTCGGCCGGGGTGCGCAGGTCGAAGACCGTCCGGATGCCGAGACGGCGCAGCTCGGCGAGGTCCTCGTCGGTGAGCCGGGAGAGGTCGCCGGAGCGGTAGACGACGCCCATCCGGACCCAGCGGCCGTCGGCGGTGCGGTAGCCGCCCGCGTCGCGGAAGTTGGGGGCCGAGGCGAGGTGCAGCGAGCGGTCGGCGACGACCAGCGGGGCGCCGCGGTCGGGCACGAGCTCGAAGTAGCGGCGGTCGGCGGCGGCGAGGCCGGAGACCGTCACGGTGGCGCCGCCGGCGCCCCGGGCGACGGCGTGGTCGCGCTCGACGGCGTCCGGGTCGGTGCCCGTGTAGACGGTGACGTGCCGGACGCCGGGGGCGGTCCAGGCGATCGTGAAGCCGCCGTCGGCCTGCTGGGTCACGGTGGCGGCGGTGAACGGGATCGCGTGCGCGGCCCGGCGGGCGGCGGCCGGCGCGTCCGCGGCGGGGGCGGCGGAGGCCAGCGCCGGGGTGCCGAGGAGGAGCGCGCCGGTGAGGGCCGCCACGGCGGCGGCGCGGGTGCGGGAGGTGGTCATGGCCCGGCACGGTAGGCAGCGCGGGGTGGTCGTCCGTGGCCCCGGGATGGATACGTAGCAACAATTTGTTGAAAGACTGGTGTGCGACGGAACCCGTCGAGCCGCACGGGTCTTCGCATAGGGTGCCAGGGCGCGCGACCGGCCCGAGCGTCGCGCCGCCCCGTACCCCCGCCGATTCCGGACGAAAGGCGCACCCGTCGTGATGCCACTGTGGTCACGCGCACAGCAGCAGGACTTCCGCAGCCGGGTGCGGGGCTGTCTGCTCGGCGGCGCGATCGGGGACGCGCTGGGCGCCGCCGTCGAGTTCGAGGCGCTGGACAAGATCCTCGCCCAGCACGGCCCGCACGGCGTCACCGGCTACGTCCCCGCCCACGGGCGGACCGGCGCGGTCACCGACGACACCCAGCTGACGCTCTTCACCGTCGACGGCCTGATCCGCGCCCACATCCGCCGCGACACCGGCAGCTGGCACCCGCCCACCGACCTCCACCTCGCCTACCTGCGCTGGGCCGCGACGCAGCGCGACTGGGGCCCGGACGAGCGCCGCCCCGACCTCGGCTGGCTCGGCCGCGAGGAGTGGCTGTACGCCCAGCGCGCCCCCGGCCAGGGCAGCCTCACCGCCCTCGGCGGGCCGGACGGCGAGCGCCTGGGCACCCTGGAGCACCCGAAGAACCCGCACTCCAAGGCCTGCGGCACGGTCGTGCGGGCGGCGCCGTTCGGGCTGCTCACGACCTGGGAACCGGGCCTGGTGTTCCAGCTCGCGGTGGAGTGCTCGGTGCTCACCCACGGTCACCCGACGGGCTACCTCGCGGCCGGCGCGTTCGCGGTGATCGTCCAGAGCGTCGCCCGCGGCGGCACCCTGGAGGAGGGCGTCCACCTCGCCCTGGCGCTGCTCTCCGAGCGGCAGGGGCACGAGGAGACGACCGCTGCGCTGCGGGCGGCGCTGGACGCGGTGCGGGCGGGCGAGCCGTCCGCTACCCGGGTGGAGGCACTGGGGGAGGGCTGGGTCGCCGAAGAGGCGCTGGCGATCGGGGTGTACTGCGCGCTGGTCGCGCACGACGTCCGGTCGGGCGTGCTGCTCGCCGTCAACCACTCCGGGGACAGCGACTCCACCGGCGCGATCTGCGGCAGCCTGCTCGGCGTGCTGCACGGCGACACCGCGCTGCCGCCGGGCCTGGTGGCCGGGCTGGAGGGGCGCGGCGCGATCCTCGAACTCGCCGACGACTTCGTGCTGGAGCTCGTGCACGGCGCCGAGCTGCACGGCCGGGACACCCCGGAGGGCGCCGCGTGGACGGCCCGCTACCCGGTGGTGGGCTGAGCGGTCCCGGTGTGGACGGGCCCCGGGAAACACAGTTGCCCGTAGCCGTGTCCGCCGCCGGGGGGCGACGGGCACCGCTACGGGCAACTGGGCCGAGAGCGGCCCGGGTTCAGGCTGCGCCGAACTGCCCTGCGCCGAATTCGCCCGGGCCGAACGCCCCCGCTCCGGCGGCGGCGGCGAACGCGTTCCAGGCCTCGGCGGAGAAGCGCAGTTGTGGGCCGTGCGGGTCCTTGGAGTCCCGGACGGCGACGGCCCCCGCGGCCGGCGTGGCGATCTCCACACAGGCGCCGTTGCCACCGCTGTGACTGCTCTTCCGCCAGGGTGCGCCGCTCTCGATGGTGGTGCTCATGGGTGGAATCCCTCTTCAATCTCTGCTATCAGTGTCCGGCTTTCCGCCACACCGAGCGCCGCCGCCCTCAGGTGGTCGTAGAGACTGGTATAGCGGCGCACGTCGGCCTCCTTCTCCAGGTAAAGATCGCTCGTCACCCCTTCGAAGTAGACAACCGTGGAATCGGCTGACTCGGGGAACTCCAGCAGGGAGAATGTCCCGGTCATACCGGGGTGGGCACCGGCGGCGAACGGGATCACCTGGATCGTGATGTTCGGCCGCTGGCTCAGCTCCAGCATGTGCTTGAGCTGGTGGGCCATCACCTCGCGGCTGCCGACCTCGCGGCGCAGCACCGCCTCGTCTATGACGGTCCACAGGCTGCCCAGCTGGTGCTCGCCGTGGACGCGGTCCTGGCGCTTCATCCGCACCTGCACCCGGCGCTGGACGGCGAGCGCGTCGGTGTCCGGCTGGGTGCCCTCGACGACGGCCTGGGCGTACTGCTCGGTCTGCAGCAGTCCGGGGACGAAGGAGGACTCGTAGGCGCGGATCGAGGAGGCCTCGGCCTCCAGGCCGATGTAGACGCTGTACGGCGTCGGCATGTCGTTGAAGTCGTGCCACCAGCCGCGCTGGCGGGACTCCTTGGCCATCTCCATGAGGCTGTTGCGCATCTGTTCGTCGGACACGTTGTACACGTCGCAGAGGTCGCGGACGTCCCGCTGGCTGATGCTGCGGCGGCCGTTCTCCAGTCGGCTGATCTTCGACTGGGAGACCATCAGCCGGCCGGCCACCTCCTCCGCGGTCATCCCGAGGCCCTCGCGGAGCTTGCGCAGCTCGGAGCCCAGGCGCCGTCGGCGCACGGTGGGATTGATGTTGGCGGACACGTCGACCTCCGGCCGGACCTCTGGTGATCGTTGGAACGGCAGTCCTCGGAACACTTCGGACATTGGGACCAACCCCCCTGACTCGGAGCAGCATGACACCTTGGGCCAGGTCGGCGCCGGGGATTCACAGCAGCGCAATAGAACTGATCATCGGAAAAGCGCTTCTGTGAGACAGCGAAGCCTCCCAGGTGGTAATGCGGCTCAGCGGCTCGAACCGGTACTGCTACCGGCGCTGATTCGTGTGGGCTCCCGGCGGTGCACGTGCTGGTGGCACATGCTGCGGCAGGCTCCGCCGGACGTCCCCGGGCGACCCGGGGGCCCTCGGGGACGGCAGAGGGGCGGTCGCCGGGCGACTTCCGTCGCGGGCGACCGCCCCTCCTTGCTCCTGGTACTGCTGGTGGTGCGGGTACCGCTGGTGGTGCGTCGGGTCGTTCAGCGCTCACGGACGGCGCGAACGCCGCGGCGCGCGCTGCCGGGTGTGAAGCCGGACCTCACGCCGGACGTCTCGCCGGACGATCCGCCCGGCGTGCCCGGGTGCGCCCCCGGACCCCGGACCGGGCGTCAGCGGACGCCGACCCGGGAGGCGGCCACCCGGCCGCCGGTGCCCCGGCCCGCCGCGCGGGCGCCGGAGGAGCCGGCGGACCGGCCCGTGCCCGTCGCCGACGAACCCTGGTCCGAGCGGTTCTGCTGTGCCGGCAGGCCGTTCTGCACGTCCATCACGGCGTGCGCGACCATCCCGCCGAGCGGGTCGTACCGGATCAGGTCGCGCAGCCGCGACCGCGAGGACCGGCCCTCGTTGCCCGGGTACAGGTGCTTGCCCAGCCCCACGGAGTGGGCCAGCGCGGCGAGCGCGGCCGTCCGGGGGTCCGGTGGCACACCGGTGCGGATCGCGGTGTCCAGCCGCTGCTTGATCGCGGCGTTGGTGCAGTCGTCGGACGCCTGGTAGCGCGTCGTCGGCAGCACCCCGCACACCTGGCCCGGCACGGCGGTCACCATGCCGCAGCGCTCCAGGTGCGCCAGGTAGGTCTGGCGCAGCCCCAGCCGGGGCCCGCCGATCCAGTGCGCCGCGCGGACCGGACTGCCGCGCCGTCGCAGCAGTTCCAGTGCGTGGTCCAGGGTCGGGTCGCCGGTCGGCCGTGCGAGCACGACGGCGATCCGGTCTCCCTCCGGTACGATCCGTCCGGCCAGGGACAGCTCGACGAGCTGCGCCCCGGCGAGTCCGAGGTCGAGGGTCTGCGGCTGCGCCGTGGTACCCGTGGTCGGGTCCAAAGCGAGCAGCAAGAGTTCCTCGGGAACAGTTCTGCGGCTCTTGCCCATCCAAGCCTCCCCGCGTGGATGAGAGACAGGGTGACGCCTCTCACACGGGCTTGTCGAGTACGCCTCCGAATCGTGACCTTGCGGTGAAGGCCTGGAACCAGGGGGTGCGGGCCGGGCGTCTGTTCGATGAGCGAACCGCGATACCGCCGTGTGACGGCAATAAGGGCCGGTCGGGCGGGGTGTGCGCGGCCGGTCGCCGGTCGGTGGCGGAGACTGTACAGGTACACGGGGCGGGGCGTCGGCTTCCCGAAATCGGGTCTGCCGGTGCCCCGCCGGGCGTTGAGGAGGCTGGGTTACGTGGGCGAGTCCCCCGACAGGGTGCTGCGGGACGGCGGGAGCGGGCAGGACCGGGAGCGCGGACGGACCGGATCGACCGCCGTCGGAACGGCCGCTGACGGCGCCTCCGCCGACACTCCGGCCGACACCTCGGCCCCGGTTCCCGCCTCCGCTGCCACCTCCGCTTCCAGCGACGCGCCGAAGGCGGGGGGCAAGGCGGGGGGCAAGGGCGGTTCGACCGTGCAGCTCCGTGTCCGGGATGTGGACAGCAAGACCACGATGCTGCGACTGCCGGTGGACAACCGCACCACCGCGCTGCGGCTGCCCGACGAGCTCGTGAAGCCGTCCGGCGCCGGGAGTTCCGAGGCCGATGCCCCCGAGGCACCGGACGAGGCGTCGGATGCCACCCCGGAGGAGGACGCGAAGCCGTCCGGCAAGCCGGCGGGCGCCGACCCGCGTCTCGGCATGCGGACGACCGTCGCGCAGCCGGCGGACGAGGCGGACGAAGCCACCGCCGACGGCGACGCGCCAGGGAAGGACGCCGAGCCGGCGGCCGAGGACGACATGCCCGAGGACGACACGCCCGACGGCGACGCTCCGGTGGAAGAAATGGAAGAGGGCGACGCGGAGGAGGCCGTCGAGGACGCCGCCGAGGAGGACGCTCCGGTCGTGGCGGTGCGGCTGAGCAAGCCGGAGAAGCCGGCTTCCGCTGCTTCTGCGGAGAAGCCGGAGCCCGCCGAGAAGTCCGAGGACGCCGAGAAGTCCGGTAAGTCCGGGGACGCCGACGAGTCCGACCCCGCCGAGAAGACCCCGGGCCGGCTGAAGTCCGAGAAGCTGGAGAAGCCGCGCCTCACCCCGCTCAAGGCCGCCCCCGCCGCCGGCACGGTCCCCGAGCCGCCCGCCCCCGGCCCCCTGCCCGAGCCCGAGCCGCAGCCCGGCCCGGAGCCGCTGCCGAAGCCGGCCCCCGCCCCGGAGCCCGGCCCGGCCCCGGCGCCCGAACCGCTGCCCGCGCCGGACCCGCGGCCGGTGCCGCCCGTCCCGCCGCTGCCGAAGCCCGAGCCGCTGCCCGTCCCCGAGCCGCTGCCCGTCCCCGAGCCGCTGCCCGTCCCCGAGCCGCTGCCCTCGCCGGAGAACACCGCCGAGGCGATGGAGGTCCTGGCGGCCCTCAACGCCCGCCCGGTCTCCCCGCTGCGGCGCGCGCTCAAGCGGATCACCATCTGGACGGTCTTCCTCGCCGTGGTGCTCGGCGCGGCGGTCGTGGCCCAGCTGCTGCGCCCGCTGCCGGACGCGAAGGTGCGGATGTCCGCCGCCGGCAGCTACAGCTTCCCGGGCGACCCGCTCGACCTCGCGTGGCCGGCCAAGGGCCAGTCCGCGGCCGAGGTGGTCGGCGTCGGCAGCCTCGGCAGCTCCGGCCCGGAGACGCCGGCCTCGATCGCGAGCGTCACCAAGGTGATGAACGCCTACCTGATCCTGCAGAAGTTCCCCCTGAAGAAGGGGGAGAGCGGCCCCAAGATCGTCGTCGACAAGCAGGCCGCGCAGGAGTCCGGCAACGTCGACGAGTCGAAGGTGACGCTCACCGAGAACCAGGTGCTGACCGAGTACCAGGCCCTGGAGCTGCTGATGCTGCCCTCGGCCAACAACGTGGCCCGGCTGCTCGCCCGTTTCCACTCCGGCTCCGAGGCGGAGTTCGTCAAGCTGATGAACGAGACCGCGGCCAAGTTCGGCATGGCCAACACCACCTACGCCGACCCGGCGGGCTACAACGCGGACACCAAGAGCACCGCGAAGGACCAGCTGAAGCTGGCCGAGCAGGTCATGCAGGACGAGATCTTCCGGCAGATCGTGTCCACCCCGGACACCACCTTCAACAACCAGAAGATCCCCAACACCAACAACCTGATCAACCCCAAGACCGGCGTCATCGGCGTCAAGACGGGCTCCAGCACCCCGGCCGGCGGCTGCCTGATGTGGGCCGCCTACAAGGAGGTCGGCGGCGTGAAGCGGCTGATTCTCGGCGTCACCCTCGGCCAGCAGGCCACCTCGCCCAACCCCGGCGACGGCATCCTGCCGACCGTGCTGAAGGTCAGCGGCAAGCAGATCCAGGCCGCGCAGAACGGCGTGACCGGCCAGACCGTGGTCAAGAAGGGCGACGTCGTCGGCTACGTCGACAACGGGCTCGGCGGCAAGGTCGCGGTCGTCGCGACCAAGGACCTCGTCGTGGCCGGCTTCCCCGGCATCGGCGGCACCGTGACCCTGGACGCCGGCAAGGTCGACCACCACGCCGCGGCGGGCACCGAGATCGGCACGCTGCGCGTCGGTGACGGCGACAGCAAGAGCGAGGTGCGGGTGGCCCTCCAGGCGGACCTCAACCCGCCGTCCATCCAGTCGCGGCTGACCCGGATGCTCTGAGTCCACGCCGTAGGACACGAAGGTGAAGGGGGAGCCGGGCCCACCGGCTCCCCCTTCACCGCGTCCAGGCCCTCACCGCGTCCGGGCCCTCAACCCGCTCCGGACCCGAGCCGGCGCGCGAGGGGTTCCTCCTCGGCCAGTACCCGCCCGAGCGCCAGCGCGAGCGTGTACGCGGTGAAGCTCGCGATCAGCCAGGACAGGCCGGTGAACACCACCCCGTACGTCCCGAACCGCGCCACGCTGTGCGCCATCGCGCGCGGCAGGTAGACGTGGCCGGCCACGCGGAGGCCGACCACCGCCACCCCGCACAGCAGCGCGCCCGGCAGCAGAGGCGGCCAGCGCACCCGGCCGCCCAGCAGCAGGTACTGCGTCCACCACCACAGCGCCGTCGAGGCCAGGAAGGTCAGCGGCAGCCCGAGCCAGCGGCCGGCCCCGAAGCCGTCCCACAGCGCCACCTGGAAGACCAGGGCGGCCAGCCACACCAGCAGCCAGACCAGCCAGCGCCAGGCGGCCAGCCTGGTCGCCGCGCGCGGCAGCTCCCAGCAGCGCTCGCACACCCGCTGGATCGCCCGGCTCAGCGCCGTCGCCGACAGCAGGGTGAACAGTGCGCCGAGCACGCCGAAGCCGGCCTCGCCCGTCCCGTTCGCCAGCAGCTGGTCGACCGACTGCTCCGCCGCCCCGCGGATCCCCAGCTCGCTGCGCAGTGCGCGCAGCACGTGGTCGCGGAAGGACACCGGGGTGAACACCGCCACCACGAACAGCGCCGGCAGCGCGCTCAGGAACGCCTGTGCGGCGAGCCGGGTGGCGCAGTCCAGCAGGTTCACCCGGACCAGCTGGTGGACCGCCCGGCCGACCAGCGGCACCCGGTCGGGCAGGCCGCGCGCGTACCGGGCCGCCCCGGCGCCGCGCTCCCTGAGCCGGGCCGTCCGTCCACCGCGGTGGCCGCCGCCGTCGGGCGGGCCGCTCGGCCGGTCGGTCACGGGCGCCCTCCTCGGTCACGAGGCTCCATGGTCGCCCGGGCCCGGTCGGGCCGCATCCGGGGTCGGCGCGGATCAGCCCCGGCGGTCGAGCAGCGCCAGGGTGGCACCGTCCAGCGGCGTCACCCGGGTGGGGGCGCCGTAGCGGGCCCGCAGCGCCTGGGCGTCGTCCGGCCGCAGCGCGGCGAGCGGGTCCGTGGTCTGCCCGAGAACGACCAGCCAGATCCGGTCGGCCCGCCCCAGGCAGTCGGCCGGGACGGCGCACGCCGTCGGCGACAGCTCCGCCGCCTCGACCGCGCCCTGCGCGACGAACACCGGGTACGGGCGTACGTCCGCCGGCAGGTAGTAGGCGACGCCGGGGCCGATCATCGCCCAGCTCTGGTCGCCCAGCGGGACGGCGAGCCCGTCCCCGGGCCGGTAGCCGGCGGCGATCAGCCCGGCGGCCGCGCGGAACGGCTCGTGCGCGTGCGCCGACTCGTACCGCACCGTGGCCTGCCGCGGCAGCGCCGCCCAGGCGGGCACCGCGAGCAGCGCCAGCGCCAGCGCCATCCCGGCCACGCGCAGCCGCTTGCGCCGCGGGCCGCGCCGGGCGAGGCCCGTCAGCGCCTTGTAGACCGCCGCGACGCCGCCCCCGCCGAGCGCCGCCCAGGCGGGCACGGTGAACAGCAGGTACCGGTCGACGAAGTACGACGTGCCGCCCTGCGACACCAGCCAGACGCCCACCACCGGCACCACCGCCAGCAGCAGCGCCTGCAGCGCCTGCACCCGCCGGCCCGGCAGCACCACGGCCGGGACGGCCAGCAGGACGACGGCGATGAACACGTCCGGCGCCCCGGCCAGGGTCTCCCCGAAGTGCCACAGCGCGTCCAGCGTGGGTGTCCCTATCCAGCCCAGCTGCCGCTCCGACTGCCGGGCGCCCAGCACCACCACCGGCACCAGCGGCAGCGCCGCCACCAGCACCGCCGCCGGGTACTGCCACAGCAGCCGCCGGTCCGCCGTCCCGCGGGTGCGCCACAGGTGCAGCAGCACCACGGCGGCCTGCCCGGCCACCGTGCTGAACGAGACCAGGTGCAGGACCCCCGCCACCGCCATCGCCACGCAGTACGGCGCCCACCGCCGCCACCCGGGCCGCTCCAGCGCCCGCAGCAGGAACCAGGTCGCCGCCGCGATCGCGCAGGTCACCAACGCGTAGGCGCGCGCCTCCTGGGCGAACCGCGACACCTGCGGCACCGCGCAGAACAGCAGCCCCGAGCCGACCGCCGTCACCCGCCCGCCGAACAGCCGCTCGGCGGCGAGCCCCACGAACGCCGCCGCCCCGGCCATCGCCAGCACCGACGGCAGCCGCAGCGAGACCGCCGAGTCCCCGAACACCGCCGTCCAGGCGTGCATGAGCAGGTAGTACGCGCCGTTGCTGGCGTCCACGTGCTGGAGCAGGCGCAGCAGGTCCGGCAGGGAGCGGGTCGCCACCGTCCAGGTCGCGACCTCGTCCCGCCACAGCACCGGCGTCCCCAGCCGGAACAGCCCCAGGCCGAGCATCACCACAGCCGGCCACAGCCACACGGACCGCAGGAGTCGGCCGAGGGGGTGCACAGCAGGGCGCATCTGGACCTTCGATCGGAAAGCCGAACTTCGAACACGTTCCTTGAAGGCTACTTGCCCCACCCTGACACCCCGTCGGCGCCCGCACCATCCGCCACCGCCACCGCCCCCACCCCTGATCCGGTACGCTGTGGACGGCCTTGTGACCACACGGCCCGCCTCAGTAGCTCAGGGGATAGAGCACGGCTCTCCTAAAGCCGGTGTCGCAGGTTCGAATCCTGCCTGGGGCACGTAGCAGCGAGAGGCCCCCGACCCGTGTGGTCGGGGGCCTCTCGGCGTTCCCGGGCCGCTCGTGCGGCTCCCGCGGCTGAGGCGGGATCAGGCGAGGACGTGCCCGGCGCGGGCGGCGGGCGTGGGGTGGGCGGCCAGGTCGGCGAGCAGGGTCTCGGTCTCCCGGGCGCCGCGCAGGACGGCGGGGTCGAGGTCGGCGAGGACGATCTCGCGGCGGTCCTCGCCGGCCTCGGCGATCAGGCGGCCGTCCGGGCCCCAGACCGCGCTGCCGCCGCAGGTGTGCCAGCCGCCGGTGACGCCGATGTGGTTGGCGAGCACCGTGTAGAGGGTGTTGTCGAGCGCGCGGGCCGGGAACCAGGTGCGGGACTCGTGGTGGCCGTGGCCCGTGCTGAACAGGGCGCCGACCAGGTAGGCGTGGCAGCCGTCCAGCGCGGCGGAGCGGGCGTGCTCGGGGAAGCCGGAGTCGTAGCAGATGCCGAGACCGAGCCGCCAGCCGTCGAGCTCCAGGCTGCAACCGACCGTCCCCGGGCGGTAGTAGGACTGCTCGGTCTTGAAGAGGTGCTGCTTGTCGTAGCGGGTGACGACCGTGCCGTCCGGGCCGAACACGAAGGCGGAGACGAGCAGGTCCGGCCCGTCCTGGGCGGCGGCGCCGACCACGGCGGCGGTGCCGGTCTCGCGGCAGGCCTCGGCGATCGGCGCGAGACGCGGATCGCCGGGCTGGACGGCGCACTTGAGCGGATCGGCGCTGATCAGCCCGGGCTCGTAGCCGGCGAGGAACTTCTCCGCGAACAGCACCAGCCGGGCGCCGGCCGCGGCGGCCTCGCGGATGAGCCCGGCGGCGGTGGCCGCGTTGGCGGGGATGTCGCCCGCGACGGCCTGGTCCTGGACGGTGGCGATCCGCAACGGACGCTCGGGGTAACGGGCGTGGGCGGCGGACTCGGTGGGGGCTTCCTGGGTACGGGACATGCCCGCCACGCTAGTGCCGTGGCCCTGGACGGCGGTCAGAGTGCGGCCCCGTCGGGGTGATCGGCGCCGTCGGCCGGACGGTCGCCGCGGGCGGGCCGGAAGGAGGGCGCGATGACGCGCTGAACCCTGGGCCTGGTCCGCCAGTTGACCCGCCGGATGTCGCGGGCCAGGGCGCCCGGGCACCAGAGCTCGACCGCCGCGGTGACGGCGCCCAGCACGAAGCCGGCCGCCAGCCAGCCGCCCAGCACGTCGCTCGGCCAGTGCACGCCGAGCGCGATCCTGGTCCAGCCGACGGTCAGTACGGCCGCGGTCGCCACCGCGCAGGCGGCGATCCGCCCGGAGCGTCCGGCCCGGGGCCAGAACAGCCCGACCAGCACCGCGCAGGTGATCGCGGAGGCCATCGCGTGCCCGGAGGGGAAGGCCGGCCCGCCCGCGTGCGAGACCGGGTCGGTGAACGACGGCCGCTGACGGCCGAAGGCGAGCTTCAGCGCCCACTGGGCGCCCCACCCGACCAGGGCCTGCGCGACGGCCCACCCGGCGAGCACCCGGGCGCCGATCAGCCAGAGCCAGCAGGCCGCGATGGCCAGCAGGACACGCATCGTGACCGTGCCGCCGATGTCGGAGAGGGTCTGCACCGCGGCCGTCCAGGCCCGGTGCCCACGGGCGTAGGAGTGCGTCTCCGCGATCCAGCCGTGGTCGAACCGGTAGAGGGGTTGCCAGTGGCGGGTCACCAGGACGGCCAGCAGGCCGAACAGCAGGGCGCAGCCCACCGCCAGCGCCGTGCCCCGAAGGGCCCGGCGGTGACGCACAGTGGCGGCAGTCGCGCTGTTGGTCAGGTGCATGCCTGACACCTTCCCAGCGTCCTGTGCTGATCGGGCGCCCAGGTGATAGCGATTCCGCATCTTTTGTGCGGAGGATCTGCGTGCGCAGGGGTGCGGGAGCGGGTGGAGAGTGGGGTGTGCGGGAACGGGCGGGGCGCCCGGGGGGTTCTCCGGATATCCGCTCCGAAATGGTCGCGCCGCGCGCACCCGACGCGCCCGGCCGGTCACCCTGCGTTCAGAACCGGGGTGAAAACCGGCAGGATACTGCATCGCGGGGAAGAATCTGAGTAACTTGGGAATGTTGTCCGGAATCTGTTCGTTGGATCGTTACGTGTGAGCCCCCCGGGGCCCGCATTCTTGCCCTCTCGGGGCAGGCAGGCATTCCTCGGCAACACCAGCAAAGGGAGCAAGCATGGCCACCCGTGCCGTCGTTCGCGACAGGGCCGACCGGACTCGCGCGGCCCGCCCGACCAACCTTGAGGCCGACCGTGACCTGGTCGGCATGTACCTCGACGAGATCGCCAGGACGCCCCTGCTCGATGCCGCCGAGGAGGTCGAGCTCTCGCTGCGGATCGAGGCCGGTGTGTACGCCCAGCACCTGCTGGAGGAGGGCGGGCTCCCCGAGGGCGCCACGCGCGAGGAGCTGGAGGCGATAGCCGACGACGCCGAGCGCGCCAAGGACGTCTTCATCCGCTCCAACCTCCGGCTCGTGGTGGCGGTCGCCCGCCGGTACCCGCGCAGCGGCCTCCCGCTGCTGGACCTCATCCAGGAGGGCAACGCGGGCCTCGTGCGGGCCGTCGAGAAGTTCGACTACGCCAAGGGTTTCAAGTTCTCCACCTACGCGACCTGGTGGATCCGGCAGGCGATCACCCGCTCGATCGCCGACCAGTCCCGCACCATCCGGCTGCCCGTGCACCTGGTCGAGGAGCTGGGGCGGATCCGGCGGGTGCAGCGCGAGAAGTCCAAGGAGTTGGGCCGCGAGGCCGAGCCGGCCGAGATCGCGGCCGAGCTGGACACCACCGAGGCCCGGATCAAGGACGTGCTGGACTGGGCGCGCGACCCGGTCAGCCTGAACATGTCGGTCGACGACGAGGGCGAGACCCAGTTCGGCGACCTGGTCGAGGACACCGGGGCGACGTCCCCCGAGGACGCCGTGATGGTCATGCTCCGCCGCGAGGAGCTGGACGACCTGATCGGACGGCTGGACGACCGCACGGCCTCGATCATCCGCTCCCGCTACGGGATGGAGGACGGCCGCGAGCGCACCCTCACCGAGGTGGGCAAGCAGCACGGCCTCACCCGGGAGCGGATCCGGCAGATCGAGAAGCACGCGCTGGCCGAGCTGAAGAAGATCGCCGACCACGCCGGCTTCGAGGCGGCGTAAGGCGCAAGGGGAGTTAGGGCGTACGGGGAAAGGGACGTGAGGGGATCGGGGAGCGGGGACCGAGCCCTGGACCGGGCCCGGGTGCGGAGCGCTCCGCACCCGGGCCCGCGGTCCGTCTCGGGCTCTTAGGCTGGAGGGGCAGGACGACCGGGTCGAGCAGCGGGGTGAACAGGGTGAGCGAGCAGGGACAGGGCCAGGCAAGTGGCCGGGCGCAGGAGCAGGAGGCGCCGGATCAGCCGGAGCAGGCCGCGCGGGAGCGCGAGGCGAAGGAACAGGCGCGGGCGAAGGCGCGCCTCGTCTTCGGGGACCCGCTGGACCGGCAGTCCCGGGACGACACCGACTCCGGCTGGGGCGACCGCCCCGGGGCCGGGGCCGGGAGCGGGCGGGGGCTGGACTGGTACCTGAGCCAGCGCCCGCCGCACCACGGGGACTGAGCGGGACGAGGGACGAGGGCAGGACGGGACGGGCCGCGCTCAGCGCAGCGGGGCGACCAGTGCGTCGCGGATCTCGGTGAGCAGCTGGACCTCCTTGGCCTCGGCCTCCGCCACCTCCTCGGCGAGGGATTTGCGCCGGGCGGCCATGCGGTTCATGGGAATGATCAGGACGAAGTAGACGACGGCGGCGGTGATCAGGAACTGGAGCACGGCGCTGAGCACCGAGCCCCAGAGGATGAGGATCCCGGACACGACCTCGCCGGTGGGGGCCACCTCGCAGGGCCCCTTGAGGCAGGAACTGTAGGACGCGAGGTCCTTCGTCCCGAAGACACCGACGATCGGGTTGATGACGCCCTTGACGAAGGCGTTGACGATGTTGGTGAAGGCCGCGCCGATGACGACGGCGACGGCGAGCTCGACGACATTTCCACGCAGCAGGAATTCCTTGAAGCCCTTCATGCCGCCTCGAACGACGGAGTCGTCGGCCGGTTACGGGTGATCATCCGAAGCCCAGGATTGACAACCCGCCTGGCCCAGCGCGCCACCGGACGGCGGTGGCAGCCCGGCCCGTGCGGGCCCGAACGCGAGCGCCGCGGCCACCGCGAGCAGCACCAGCGCCGGCACCCCGGCCCGCCGCCGGACGGCGCGCCACCAGCGGTGCCGCCCGCCGGCCCCGCGCCGGATCGGCCGGAAGCTCGGCACGGCCCGCCGGGGCGGAACGGTGGGTGCGGGCAGCGGGACGGCGTGGCTGAGGGCGTTCATCGGGAACCACCTCCGGGGTCGGTCGGTCTCTGCTGACCCCACGATGAGCGTCCGCCGCGAAAGCCGGAAGACGTTATCCGCAGCCTGTGGAAAACCCTGGCCCTGTGGACGATTCCGTACACCCGTGCGAGCTGCCCGGGCCCGTCAACGTTGACGAGCCCGGCGATGAGGGAGCTGCCCCGAGAACGGCGGAAGGCCCGCCGCCACCGCGTGAAGCGGGGCAGCGGGCCTTCCGGTGTGTGCTGGGGTCAGCCGGCGGCCGGAGCCGGGGAGGACGAGCCCGAGGTGGACGACGCCGGGGTCGAGGACGACCCGGACGACGAGGACGTCGTCGACGAGCCCGACGTCGAGGAGCTCACCGAGCTGCTCGACGAGGAGCGGCTGTCGGTCCGGTAGAAGCCCGAGCCCTTGAAGACCACGCCCACGGCCGAGAAGACCTTGCGCAGCTTCCCCTGGCAGTCGGGGCAGGTGGTCAGCGCGTCGTCGGTGAACTTCTGCACCGCCTCCAGGCCGTTGCCGCACTCGGTGCACTGGTACTGGTACGTGGGCACTTGTCTTCCTCCTGGCACTCGCGCCTGATGAGTGCTAACGATGGTCAATGATGCGGTATTCCGCTGGATGAGTCCAGCGACTCCGGTGTGACATGGGCCCGGTCGGGCCGCCGTCAGCCCTTGGCGGCGCCCACCAGCTGCGGCTCGGCCGCGGCCGGGACGGTGCCGGCGCCGGATCCGGCGACCACCGTGCTCGCCCCGCCCGACGGCGCCAGCAGGTGCCGCATCGAGACCAGCGCGGCCAGGCCCAGTCCGGCGCCGACGGCCGGCACCAGGAACCCGGCCGACGGCCCGTGGCTGTCGATCAGCCCCCCGGCCACCATCGAGCCGACCGCCAGGCCGAGGCCGATGGCGCCGGTCAGCCAGGTGAAGGCCTCGGTCTTGGCGCCGTCCGCGACCAGCGTCTCGACCAGGGTGTAGCCGCTGATCAGGGTCGGCGCGATGGCCAGGCCGCAGACCAGTCCGGCGATCGAGAGGGTGACCAGGTTGGGCATCGCCCACAGCGTCGAGCAGCCCAGCACCAGCAGGGCGTAGCTGGTGATCATGCGCTGCTGCACCGCGCGCCGCCAGGCGATCACGCCGTAGAGCACGCCGGCCACCATCGAGCCGCCGGCGAAGATGCCGTACACGGTGCCGGCCGCGGCGTGCTGCCCGACCGAGTCGGCGAAGGCGTTGACCGAGACCTGCATGCCGCCGAACACGGCACCGACGCCGAGGATGACGCCGGCCAGCAGCCGGACGCCGGGCGAGGCGAGCGCGGAGACGCGCTGCGCCCCGGGCCGCGGCACGATCCGGGCCGGCGCGGTGCGGCGCTGGGCGGCGAAGGCCAGGCCGCCGACGAAGGTGAGCGCGGCCTCCGTGATCAGGCTCGCGGAGGGGCTGACCGAGGTGGCGATCTTGGCGGCCAGGATCGGGCCGACGACGAAGGTGAGCTCGTCCGTGACGGACTCGAACGCGAACGCGGTGCCGACCTTGGCGGCGGAGGAGGCGGAGGCGCCCTCGGCGCCGAGCTTGGCCACCCAGCGGGCGCGGACCATCGCGCCGATCTGCGGCACGCTGGCCCCGGCCGGGACGGCGGCCAGGCACAGGCTCCAGGCCGGCGCGTGGCCGTTCGCGAGGACGATCAGCGCGGCGACCGAGGCGGCGTGCACGAAGACGGTCGGGACGAGGACGGTGGCCTGCCCGTACCGGTCGGCGAGCCGGCCGGTCTGCGGGCCGATCAGGGCCTGGGCGACGGCGGCGACCGCCGTGACGGTGCCGGCCGTGCCCCACGAGCCGCCGGTGCCCGTGACGAGCATCAGGATGCCCATGCCGAGCATGGCGTAGGGCAGCCGCGCGACGAACGCGGGTGCCAGGAACGTCCAGGCACCCGGGGTGCGCAGCAGCGCGCCGTACCCGACGCGCGCGGGTGCGGCGTCCGGGGCGGTGGGGGTGTCCGTGGCGTCGTCGACCGTTCGGCGGGCCGTCACGGTCGTCCTTCCTGCTGCCTGGTAGCGCGGCAAGGGCATGGGGTGGCCCCGACGGCGCCGAGAGTCGTCCTCTCGTGCGTCGACCGGGGTAGATACCGGGCCGCTCCGGCGTGGTTGCCGAGAGCCGGGCCGCAGCCGCCGAGCGGTCGCGCCAACTCTGCATCAGGCAGATGCTGGGTTGGTCAAAAAGCGGTGTTCTTCCACCATACAGTTACGCGCGTAGATAGCGCTAGGCCCCAACGGATCCAAGCCGGAACGGGCTTCCAGGCCCCGAAAGGCCCGGTACGCCACCACTGTACGGCTCACTTCCCGTACAGCCACCCCGCGAGCTTGCCGCCCTTGTCCACGGCCCGCAGCCGCTTCTCCGCCGCCTCGCCGACCTCGTCCGTCGTGACGACTAGCAGCTCGTCGCCGCCGCGCAGCACCGTCGCCCGGTCCGGCACGAAGGAGCTCCCCTCCCGGACGACCAGGGTGACCGCCGCCCCCTTGGGCAGCCGCAGCTCGCCGACCTCCACGCCGGACATCCGGGACTCGGGGGAGAGCGCGACGGACAGCAGGTGGCCGTGCAGCTTCTCCAGCGGCGCGGACTCGATGTCGAGGTCCTGGCCCATCGCGCCCTCGCCGATCTTCAGCTGCCTGGCCACCCAGGGCAGGGTCGGGCCCTGGAGCAGGGTGAAGACGACGACCAGGATGAAGACGATGTTGAAGACGTCCTCGGCCTTGTGCGCACCCGAGACCACCGGGATGGTGGCGAGCACGATGGGCACCGCCCCGCGCAGCCCGGCCCAGCTCAGCAGGGCCTGCTCCTTGCCGGGCACCCGGAACGGCGTCAGGGTGAGCACCACCGACAGCGGCCGCGCGAGGAAGACCAGCACCCCGCCGATGACGAGCGCCGGGATCACCGCGTCGCCCATCGTCTCGGGCGTGCACAGCAGGCCGAGCAGGACGAACATCCCGATCTGCCCGATCCAGGCCAGGCCGTCCGCGAAGCCGCGCACCGCCGGGCCGTGCGGCAGCTTGGCGTTGCCGAGGATCACGGCGCTGATGTAGACGGCGAGGAAGCCGGAGCCGTGCAGCAGCGCGCCGCCCGCGTAGGCGAGCACGGTCAGCGCCATGACGGCGATCGGGTAGAGGCCGGAGGACGGCAGGGCGACGTGCTTGATCCCGAACGCGCCGAGCTTGCCGACCGCGAGGCCGATCACCGCGCCGATCGCGAGCTCGGCGGCGATCGTGCCGAGCAGGACGTACCAGGAGTCCAGCTCGCCGGTGGTGGCGAAGGCGACGACCAGGATGACGACGGGCGCGTCGTTGAAGCCGGACTCGGCCTCCAGCAGGCCGGTGAGCCGGTGCGGCAGCGGGACCATCCGCAGGACGGAGAAGACGGCCGCGGCGTCGGTGGAGGAGACGATCGCGCCGAGCAGCATCGAGGTGCGCCAGTCCAGGCCGACCAGCCAGTGCGCGCCGGCGGCGGTGACGAACACGCTCACCCCGACGCCGACGGTGGCGAGCACGGTGGCCGCCGGCATCACCGGCTTGACCTCTCTCCAGCTGGTCTTCAGACCGCCCTCGGCGAGGATCACCACGAGGGCCGCGTAGCCGATCACCTGGGTGAGCTCGGCGTTGTTGAAGGTGACGCCGATGCCGTTCTGGCCGAGGGCGACGCCGATCCCGAGGTAGATGAGGAGGCTGGGTAGCCCTGATCGGGTCGATATCCGCACGGCGACCACCGCGACCAGGAGGATCACGGAGAACTCGAGAAGCAGCTGGTTCAGGTGGTCGACGTTCACGCAGGGGCACCTCGTGCAGGCATGGGGGCGGGCGGGGTGTCTCTCGGTGGTGCTGGTGTCTCTCGGTGGTGCTGGTGGTGCTGGAGTCTCTCGGTGATGCAGGTGATGCGGGTAGTGCTGGTGGTACCGGGGTGAGCCGCGGACCCGTTAAGAAGCCGTCAATACTCCTCTTGCGGATCGTTACTCATTCTAACATTTTGCCATATCTTTAGTTGGGCTCCTCACACAGGCCCCGTTCCGGGCCGTCCCCGTGCACGCCGTCCCATGGACTCGGCCTAATGTGGTGCCCTGTCACGGCCGCAGGCCCTGGACACGCCCGCCCGCCCCGAAGTCGAGGACCGCAAGGACCCAGATGCCCCGCTCCAAGAAGTTCCGGCGCGCCCGTCTGATCGTGATCGTGCTGGTCGTGCTGCTGGTGGCCGGCGTCGGCTACGGCGGTTACCGGGGGGTCGCCGCGGTCCGCGCGTCCTTCCCGACGGTCGACGGCACCGTGAAGATCGCGGGCCTGAGCGCGCCGGTCGACGTCAAGCGCGACGCCAACGGCATCCCGCAGATCTACGCCGACACCTCCGAGGACCTCTACCGCGCCCAGGGCTACGTCCAGGCGCAGGACCGCTTCTGGGAGATGGACGTCCGCCGGCACATCACCGCCGGCCGCCTCTCCGAGATGTTCGGCGACTCCCAGGTCGACACCGACTCCTTCATCCGCACCATGGGCTGGCGCCAGGTGGCGCAGAAGGAGTTCGACACCAAGCTCTCGCCGGAGACCAAGAAGTACCTCCAGGCGTACTCGGACGGCGTCAACGCCTGGCTGGCCGAGCACCCGGGCGGGGAGAAGGCCTCGCTGGAGTACGCGATGCTCGGCGCCGTCAACAGCGGCTACAAGCCCGAGCAGTGGAGCCCGGTCGACTCGGTGGCCTGGCTCAAGGCGATGGCCTGGAACCTCTCCGGGAACCTCCAGGAGGAGATCGACCGCTCGCTGCTGTCCCAGGACTTCACCCCGGACAAGATCGCCGAGCTGTACCCGGACTACCCGTACGCCCGCAACGGCACGATCGTGAAGACCGGCACGGTCTCGGGCGACACCTACCGCCCGGCCGACGGCTCCACCGCGCCGGGCGCCGGCAACCCCGCGGTCCCCACCGCGCAGGGCGCGGCCACCACCAAGGCGCTCCTGCAGGGCCTCACCGACCGGGTCGACGCGATGCCGCAGCTGCTCGGCCGTCCGGGCCAGGGCATCGGTTCCAACTCCTGGGTGGTGGCCGGCTCGCACACCACGACCGGCCAGCCGCTGATGGCCAACGACCCGCACCTCGGCCCCGGCCTGCCCTCGGTCTGGTACCAGACGGGCCTGCACTGCCGCACCGTTTCGCCGGCCTGCCAGTTCGACGTCACCGGCTTCACCTTCGCGGGCATGCCCGGCGTGGTGATCGGCCACAACAAGGACGTCGCCTGGGGCTTCACCAACCTGGGCGCCGACGTGACCGACCTGTACCTGGAGAAGGTCACCGGCCCGGACACCTACCAGGTGGACGGCAAGGACGTGAAGTTCGACCTCCGCAAGGAGACCATCAAGGTCGCCGGCGGCGAGGACCGCACCATCACCGTCCGCACCACCCAGACCGGCGCCCCGCTCATCTCCGACCAGAGCACCGAGCAGCAGAACGTCGGCAAGTACGCCCCGAACGGCAGCGCCGCCCCCGACCGCGGCACCGGCGGCTACGGCGTCGCCCTGCAGTGGACGGCGCTGAACCCCGGCAAGACGATGGACGCCGTCTTCGAGCTGGACAAGGCGAAGAACTGGGACGACTTCCGCAACGCCGCCAAGGACTTCGCCGTCCCCGCGCAGAACCTGATCTACGCCGACGCGAAGAACATCGGCTACCAGGCCCCGGGTGACATCCCGGTCCGCGGCAAGGGCGACGGCACGCTCCCGGCCCCGGGCTGGGACTCCGCCTACCAGTGGAAGGGCTCGATCCCCTTCGCCGCCCTGCCGTACAGCTTCAACCCGTCCGCCGGCTACATCGTCACCGCCAACCAGGCCGTGGTCGACCCGACGTACAAGTACGGCATCACCAAGGACTGGGAGTACGGCACCCGGGCCAAGGAGATCACCGACCAGATCGACGGCCTGCTCAAGAACAACGGCAAGATCTCGCCGGACGACATGCAGACCCTGCAGCTGGACAACACCAGCGTCATGGCCAAGACGCTCGTCCCGCTGCTGCTCAAGCAGCAGATCGACGACCCGTACGTGCGCGAGGCCCAGGACCTCCTGAAGGACTGGAACTACCACCAGGACGCCGACTCGGCCGCCGCCGCGTACTACAACGCGGTCTGGCGCCAGCTGCTCACCCTCGCGTTCGGCCAGAAGTTCCCGGCCGACATCCGCGCCAAGGGCAACTGCCTGCTGGTCCGCCAGCAGGACGACCCGACCAAGCCCGACAGCTCCAGCAAGATCGTCACCGAGTGCGGCACCCGCGACCCGGACAAGGCCCAGCCCGACGGCGGCGACCGCTGGACCGAGGTCGTGCGCCAGCAGCTGAGCAAGCCCGACAGCACCTGGTGGACGTACATCGACTCGCAGCACAAGGAGCAGAAGGGCCTGGACAACCTGCTCCAGGAGGCGATGAAGAACGCCCGCCAGGAGCTGACCTCGCTGCTCAGCAAGGACGTCTCCAGCTGGAGCTGGGGCCGCCTGCACAAGCTGACGCTGCGCGAGCAGACCCTCGGCACCGACGACTCGTCGATCGCCTCCGGCGTCGTCCACAAGCTGCTCAACCGCGGCCCGTACCGCCTCTCCGGCAGCTCGGCGGCGGTCGACGCGGCGGGCTGGAACGCGGCGGCCGGCTACCAGGTGGACTGGATCCCGTCGATGCGCATGGTCGTCGACCTGAGCGACTTCGACTCCTCGCGCTGGGTCAACGTCGGCGGCGCCTCCGGCCACGCCTTCCACGAGAACTACAACGACCAGACCGACCTCTGGCTCAAGGGCAAGCTGCTGACCTGGGCCTACACGCCGGACGCGGTCGAGAAGGCGACCAAGCACAAACTGGTCCTGACCAACGGCTGACGCCCGGAGCACCGGTGGCCCCGCTCGAACGCGAGCGGGGCCACCGCCGTCTCCGGGGCCACCGCCGTCTCCGGGCCCGCCGCGCGGTCCGGGATCACCCGAGCGGGTGGCGTCCCGACGGCGTGACCGCCACGTCCACCGGACGGTCGTGCGGCTCGGCCGGCACCTCCGCCAGCAGCTCGTGCTCGTACAGCAGCACCGCCAGCACCGGCCGCGCCCCGGCCCGCTCCAGCCGGGCCAGCACCCGGTCGTAGCTGCCGCCGCCACGGCCCAGCCGCAGGCCGCGCCGGTCCACCGCCAGCCCCGGCAGCAGCACCACCGACGCCCCCACGACGGCCTCCGGCCCCAGCCGCGGCCCGACCGGCTCCAGCAGCCCGCGCCCGGCCGGGGCCAGCGCGTCCACGCCCTCGTACACCGCCCAGTCCAGGTCGTTGTCGGCCAGCAGGACGGGCAGCAGCACCCGCACGCCCCGCGCCCGCAGTCCGTCCAGCAGCGGCCCCGTCCCGGGCTCGGCGCCGACCGAGACGTACGCGGCGACCGTGGCCCCCGGCGCGGCCAGCCCCCCGGCGTGCACGGCCAGCGCGTGCGCCGCCTCCGTGCGCTGTTCCCCGGTGAGTGCCCGGCGATCGGCCAGCAGCCGTGTCCTCAGCCCGCTCTTCTCGTTGTGCATGGGATCTCCCCTGCTCTGCTCCGAGGTCCTCTGAACCCCGCCATGGCCCCCGCCACCGACGGGCCGAGCCTGACACGCGAAAGGGCGCCCCGATTGCCCACCCCGCTGCTGGTCCACGCCCTGGCCGCGCTGAGCGTCCCCGCGCTGGCCGGCACCACCGTGCTCGGCCTGCGGCTGCGCCGGGCGCACGGCGAGGCCGCCGACCGGGAGGCGCTGCTGCACGAGCGGGTCGCCGAGCTGGAGGGCCGCTGCGCCGAACTGGAGCGCACCGCCTCCTGCGACCCGCTCACCGGCGTGTGGAACTACCGGCACCTCCAGCTCACCCTGGACCGCGAGATCGAGCGCGCCCGCCGCGCCGAGCAGTCCGACCAGCACGAGGGGCCGCGCCCGCTGGCCGTGCTGCTCCTGGAGATCGCCGGCTTCGACGCGATCGTCACCGAGCACGGGCGCGCGCGGGCCGGCGCCATACTGCGCGACCTCGCCCAGCGCCTGGCGATGGAGATCCGCCGGTCCGACACCCTCGGCCGCTACAGCGGCGAGGAGTTCCTGGTGATCCTGCCGGACACCGGCGCCGAGGGCGCCGCCCAGGTCGCCGAGCGGCTGGTCTGGTCGGTGCGCCGGCACCTGCTGCTCGACTGGTCCTCCGGCCCCCGCGAGCCCCGCCCGGCGCGCGGCAACGGCCTCACCGCCGCCGTCGGCGTCGCCGTGCTCCCCGAGGACGGCACCCACGCGGCCGTCCTGCTCCGGGCCGCCGACCGGGCGCTCGCCGGGGCCCGCGCGGCGGGCGGCGACTGCTGGCGCGGCAGCCTGCCGGCCGGGCACCGCGCGCCCGTCACTTCCGGTACGGAGGGCGGTCCGACTGCCGAACGTGACCGTTCGGAAAAGCCGGGTAGTCTGTCGCCCTGTGCCGGCGGGGACCCCCTCTCCCAGCCGGTCATTTCCCAGACGCCTGCCACCGCGGCCGGCCCCGGCGACGGGCTTCCCCAGCCGCCCGACCGCGCCCGGACGGCTGAAAACGTGCCTTAGTAAGGTTTGCGCATGACGACGACCAACACTCGAATTCCGGTAACCAAGGCCGTGGTACCCGCGGCCGGACTGGGCACCCGCTTCCTCCCGGCCACCAAGGCCACGCCGAAGGAGATGCTGCCCGTCGTCGACAAGCCGGCCATCCAGTACGTCGTCGAGGAGGCCGCCGCCGCGGGGCTGTCCGACATACTGATGGTCACGGGCCGCAACAAGCGCGCCCTGGAGGACCACTTCGACCGCGCCTACGAGCTGGAGGAGCTCCTCGCCCGCAAGGGTGACGAGGACCGCCTGCGCCGCGTCCGCGAGTCCGTCGAACTGGCGAACATGCACTACGTCCGCCAGGGCGACCCGAAGGGCCTCGGCCACGCCGTCTCGGTCGCCGAGCAGCACGTCGCTGGCCAGCCCTTCGCCGTCCTCCTCGGCGACGACCTGATCGACCCCCGCGACCCGCTGCTGGCCCGCATGATCGAGGTCCAGCAGGAGCTCGGCGGCTCGGTCGTCGCCCTCATGGAGGTCGACCCCTCCCAGATCCACCTGTACGGCTGCGCCGCCGTCAAGGCGAACGGCTTCGGCGAGGACGTCTTCCAGGTGACCGACCTGGTCGAGAAGCCCGACACCGCCGACGCCCCGTCGAACTACGCCGTCATCGGCCGCTACGTCCTCGACCCCTCGGTCTTCGACGTGCTGCGCGAGACCCCGCCCGGCCGCGGCGGCGAGATCCAGCTCACCGACGCCCTGCGCGAGCTGACCACCCGCGACGCGGAGTCCGGCGGCCAGGTGCACGGCGTGCTCTTCAAGGGCCGCCGCTACGACACCGGCGACCGCGCCGACTACCTGCGCGCTATCGTCCGACTGGCCTCCGAGCGCGAGGACCTGGGCCCGGAGTTCCGCTCCTGGCTGCGGGAGTTCGTCGCCACCGAGCTGCAGGACTGACACACCGACCGAGAGCGAGCCGCCGATGACCGGGTCCGAGCACAGCCACAGCGCCGCCGCAGCCTGCTGCGACGCCACCGCGGACCCGGTACCGGCGGCTCCTCGCCTGTGGACGGTCGACGAGCACCTCGCCGACGTCCTCGCCGCCGTCACCCCGCTGCCGGCCATCGAACTCGGCCTGCTCGACGCCCGCGGCTGCCGGCTCGACGAGGACGTGCTCGCGGACGGCGACCTGCCGCCCTTCGACAACAGCTCGATGGACGGGTACGCCGTCCGCACCGCCGACACCGTCCGCGCCACCGCCGAGTACCCCTCGGTGCTCGCCGTGGTCGGCGACATCGCGGCCGGCGCCGGCGAACTGCCCCGGGTCGGACCGGGCCAGGCCGCCCGGATCATGACCGGCGCCCCCGTCCCGCCCGGCGCGGAGGCCGTCGCCCCGGTCGAGTGGACCGACGGCGGCACCGGCACCGGCGAGGCGGCCGACGCGATGACCGCGGCCGTCGAGGACGAGGAGGTCCGGGTCCTGCGCCCGGTCGCCGAGGGCGCCCACATCCGCCGCCGCGGCAGCGACGTCGCGGCCGGCTCGCGCGTCCTGGAGGCCGGCACCCGGCTCGGCCCCACCCAGCTCGGCCTGCTCGCCGCGATCGGCCGGGCCACCGTGAAGGTCCGCCCGCGCCCCCGGGTGGTCGTGCTGTCCACCGGCAGCGAGCTGGTCCAGCCCGGCGAGCCCGTCGGCCCCGGCCAGATCTCCGACTCCAACAGCTTCACCCTCACCGCCGCGGCCCAGGACGCCGGCGCCATCGCCTACCGGGTCGGCGGGGTCCCGGACGACGCCGCCCGGCTGCGCGCCGTCCTGGAGGACCAGCTCGGCCGCGCCGACCTCATCGTCACCAGCGGCGGCGTCAGCGTCGGCGCGTACGACGTGGTCAAGGAGGTCTTCGAGTCCTACGGCGGCGTCGACTTCCGGCGGCTGCGGATGCAGCCCGGCAAGCCGCAGGGCTTTGGGCGGATCGGCGCCTCCGCGGGCTCGGCCGGCGTGCCGCTGCTCGCCCTGCCCGGCAACCCGGTCAGCGCCTACATCTCCTTCGAGCTGTTCGTCCGCCCGGTCATCCGCACCATGCTCGGCGCCCCCGACGTGCACCGCCCGGTGGTCCGCGCGCTCTGCCCGGCGGCGCTGCGCTCCCCGGCAGGGCGGCGGCAGTTCCTGCGCGGCCGGTACGCGCCGGACGGCACGGTCGAGCCGGTCGGCGGGGCCGAGTCCCACCTGGTCGGCGCGCTGGCCCGGGCGAACTGCCTGATCACCGTCCCCGAGGACGTCACCGAGCTGCCCGCGGGCAGCTCCGTGGACGTGGTCCTGCTCGACTCCTGAGGTCCGTCCCGTCCCGTGATCCGGCCCCTCCCACGCGGCGGGGCGGGGGAGCTGTACGGTAGCGCGGTATTCGATCTGCGCGCCCCTGGAGCCCCCGTGACCACACCTCCCCCCGGCGACCGCCTCACCCACGTCGACGACCAGGGCGCGGCCCGGATGGTCGACGTCTCCGAGAAGGCCACCACCGCGCGCACCGCCGTCGCGGCCGGCCGGGTCAGGGTCTCCCCGAAAGTGGTCGAACTGCTGCGCGGCGAGGGCGTGCCCAAGGGCGACGCCCTCGCGGTCGCCCGGATCGCCGGGATCATGGGCGCCAAGCGGACGCCCGACCTGATCCCGCTCTGCCACCCGATCGCCGTCTCCGGCGTGAAGGTCGACCTCGCCGTCGCCGACGACGCGGTCGAGATCACCGCCACCGTGAAGACCGCCGACCGCACCGGCGTCGAGATGGAGGCGCTGACCTCCGTGACGGTCGCCGCGCTGACCGTCATCGACATGGTCAAGGCGGTGGACAAGGGCGCCGCCATCGAGTTCGTCCGGGTGCTCAGCAAGACCGGCGGCAAGAGCGGCGACTGGTTCGCCCCGGGGGTGGGCGCATGAAGGCGTCGGCAGGGAAGGCGCTGGCCGTCACCGTCTCCAACCGCGCCTCGGCCGGTGTCTACGCGGACAAGGGCGGCCCGCTGCTGGTCGCCGGGCTGACCGCGATGGGCTTCACCGCCGACGGCCCGCGCGTCGTGCCGGACGGCGAGCCCGTCGAGGCGGCCCTGCGGGAGGCCGTCGCGGCCGGCTACGACGTCGTGCTGACCACCGGCGGCACCGGCATCTCGCCGATGGACCTCACCCCCGAGATGACCGCCCGGGTCATCGACCGGCAGGTCCCCGGCATCGCCGAGGCGATCCGCGCGCACGGCCGCGACAAGGTGCCGACCTCGGCGCTCTCCCGCGGGCTGGCCGGTCTCGCCGGACGTACGCTGATCGTCAACCTGCCGGGATCGACCGGCGGCGTCCGGGACGGCCTCGCCGTGCTGGAGCCGCTGCTCGCCCACGCCGTCGACCAGCTCGGCGGAGGGGACCACCCCCGGCCCGACGACGCGGCACCCGGGAGAGCGCACTGAACGCCGGCTGGCCGGTAGAGCTCCACGAGGGGGAGGTCGCGCTGCGCCCGATCAGGGTGCGCGACCAGCGCGACTGGCAGGAGGTCAGCCGCCGCAACCGGGACTGGCTGCGGCGCTGGGAGGCCACCGTGCCGCCCGGCCCGGCCGGCCAGGCGGCCGGGCCGCGCCCGACCTTCCGGCAGATGGTCCGCTTCCTGCGCGGGGAGGCCTCGGCCGGGCGGATGCTGCCCTTCGTCGTGCTCCACGAGGGCCGGCTGGTCGGCCAGCTGACCGTCGGCGGAATCACCTGGGGCTCGATGTGCTCGGCCAACGTCGGCTACTGGGTCGACGAGGCGGTGGCCGGCCGCGGCATCATGCCCACCGCCGTGGCGCTTTCGGTCAACCACTGTTTCCGCAACCTCGGGCTGCACCGGATCGAGGTCTGCATCCGCCCGGAGAACACCCCGAGCCGCCGGGTGGTGGAAAAGCTCGGGTTCCGTCCGGAGGGAATGCGCCCGCGCTATCTCCACATCGACGGCGACTGGCGCGACCACCTCGTGTACGCGCTGACCGCCGAGGAGGTCCCCGAGGGGATGCTGGAACGCTGGCGGGCGCTCAGTTCGGCTGCGGGTCGCGATAATTGAATGTATGTTCGAATCAAATATCGATATGGCATCGACGTGGAGACGGACGGTCACAAATGCCGTCAAAATAGTCGGAGAATCAGCTTGATCACACGACACGCCGCGTCAAATTGCTGTCGGGCCTTCCCCGTCGCCCGTACGGTGTGAATCGTGAGCAGTAGCGGCCTTATCTACGCCGTCATCGTAGGGGCCTGGGCCGCCTATCTGGTGCCCATGTGGCTTCGCAGGCAGGACGAACTCAACGAGGCGCGCCCGACGGAACGCTTCAGCACCGCCATCCGCCTGCTGGCCGGGCGTTCGGCGCTGGAGCGGCGGGCGGCCCGGTCCCTGGGCGACGAATCGCGTGACGACGAGCAGAGCAGCGACGGCCCTCCCGCACGGGACGAGGCCGTCTCCGGCGACCCCGCGGACCGGGAGCCCGAGCCCCCGGCGGAGCGGCCCGAGCGGCCCGGGCGGCCGGCCCCGGTCCCCGCGCCGCCGGGCGGGGCGGAGCGCCGGGCGCGCCTGCTGGCCCGCCGGCGCCGGATGGTCACCGCCCTCTTCCTGGCCTTCGCGCTCGGCGCGGTGGTCGCGGCGGTGGCCGGACTGGCCTTCCTGTGGGTGCCGGCCGTCCCGGCGGTCCTCCTGACCCTCTACATCGGTCACCTGCGCAAGCTGGAGCGCCAGCGCTACGAGGTGAAGCTCGACCGGGTCCGGGCCGCGCAGGCCGCCGAGCGGCTGCGCAAGCGCGAGCAGCAGCGCGCCGAGGCCCGGGCGGCCGACGAGGTGCAGACCGCGGTCGTCGCCCCGCCGGAGCCGTCGGCCCCGGCCGAGCCGCGGGTCGCCCGCCGTCCGCACCTGCGGCTGGCCCCGGGGCCCGAGGAGGTCCGGGGTGCGGCGTCGTCGGCCTCGGCGCTCGTGGAGGCGACGGAGCACGACGAGTGGGTCGACGGCATGCGCGAGCGCGGCGCGGCCGGCCCGGACTCCTGGGAGCCGGTGCCCGTCCCGCTGCCGACGTACGTGACGGCGCCGGTCGCCCCGCGGGTCTCCCGCGGCCTGGACCTGACGGCCCCGGGGACGTGGACCGCCGGGCGTCCGACCGAGTCGCGCAACACCCCGCTCTTCGATCAGTACGCCGAGCCGCCGGCCCCCGAGACCCGCCCGCGCGCCGCCAACGAGTGAGTGGCCGCGGGCCCCGGCCGGCAGCGGGATCGGGGGGTGGTCACGGACCCCCTCCGAAAGGTGCTAAAGTTTCTTCTCGTTGGGGCTGTGGCGCAGTCCGGTAGCGCACCTCGTTCGCATCGAGGGGGTCAGGGGTTCGAATCCCCTCAGCTCCACCCAACAAGGGCCCCGCCCGGTCGACAAGACCGGGCGGGGTTCCTGCTTTGTGGCGGCGTTCGCGTCAACTGCCCGCGGGGGCGGGTGTCCTGGCGGTCGGTCCGGTCCCGCCGGCGGCCTGTGAAGAAGGTCACACGACGCCGCTCCCGCCGGTTCCGGAGCCACGGTCGGCCCTCAGGGGGGTCGGTTATGGTGGGTTGGCCCAGACGGCGACGAGGGAACGATCTGGTCTATCTCAACGGGGTGCCATCGCGGTGCGCGAGTTCGGTCTGACACGGTGGGCACGACGGACGGACGCGGAGGACCGCGGCACCACTCCAGCCCCCGGAGGACCGGCTCCGAGCGTGGTCGTCGCGGGCTGCCTCGCGGCGCTCTCCCTGGCGGTGTACGCCGTCGTGCGCCACTTCCACGGCCAGACGATGGTCGACATGCTCGTCTACCGGGCCGAGGGCGCGGCCGTCGTGCACGGCCAGGACCTGTACGCGATGCGGCTGCCCGGCTGGGACCTGCCCGCCACGTACCCGCCGTTCGCCGCGATGCTGTTCGTGCCGAGCACCTGGTTCGACGTGAGCACGCTGCGCGTCCTGGTGCAGCTGCTCAACCTCGGCCTGCTGGCGCTCGCCACCCACCTCTCCTTCCGCCTGGTCGGCCGGCCGGCCGCGCGGCACCGCACCGCCGCCGTGCTCCTCGCGACCGGGTTCGGCGTCTGGCTGGAGCCGGTCTTCACCACGTTCCAGTACGGGCAGGTCAACCTCGGCATCCTGTGCCTGGTCCTGTGGGACCTGACCCGCCCGGACCGCAGCCGCGCCAAGGGCGTGGGCATCGGCCTGGCCACCGCCATCAAGATCACCCCCGGCCTGTTCGCGGTCTACCTGCTGCTGACCGGCCGGATCAGGGCCGCGCTGGTCTCCGGGGGCACCTTCCTGGCGGCCGGACTGGTCGGCTGGCTCGTGCTGCCCGACGCGACCTTCGGGTTCTGGACGAAGTACCTGTGGGACCCGAGCCGGGTCGGGGTCACCGTCATCGCCGACAACCAGTCGCTGCGCGGCGCCGTCTGCCGACTGCTCAGCAGCAACGAGCCCGGCCTCGCCGGACTGGCCGCGTGCGCGGCCGTCGGCATCCTCGGCCTCGGCGTGGCCGTCCTGGCCGGGCGCTCGCGCTCGCTGCGGCGCGCCGACGCGTGGGGCGCCCTGTGCACCGCGTTCACGGCGCTCCTGGTGTCGCCGATCAGCTGGACCCACCACTGGGTGTGGTGCATCCCGCTGCTCGCCCTGCTGGCCGTGGAGGCCAGGACCACCGGGCGCAAGGTCCTGCTCGGGGTGGCCCTGGCGGTGTTCCTCTCGCACGCGATGTGGACCGTGCCGCACCGCTGGGGGCTCGGCGTCGCCTGGTACTGGCAGCTGCCGTCCTCGGTCTACGCGCCGTTCGGCATCGCCCTGCTGGTCGTCGTGGCGCTGCGGCTGTACCGCCTGCGCGGCGGCCCGGGCGAGCTCGGAGCGGAGGCGGACGAGGTGCTCCGCCGCGCCGAGCTCGGCGCGGACGCGGCCCTGACGAAGCAGGCGTGACCATGGCCGTCGACACCCGCTCCGCGACACCCGCCCCCGCCCGGCTGCCCGGCGCCGCCGTGCGCTCGGCGCTGGCCGGCAGCCCGGCCCGGCGCACCGTGCTGCTCGGCGTCCTGTGCTTCGCCGTCATGTGCGCCATCGGGCTGCAGGGCTGGACCTCGGTCGCGCTCGGCGGCTTCGACCTCGGGATCTTCGACCAGGGCATCCGCGGCTACGCCCACTTCGGGCTGCCCGTCTCGACGCTGAAGAGCTACCACCACGAGTTCCCGCCGGGCTTCTCGCTCCTCGGCGACCACTTCTCGCCGGTCCTCGCGCTGCTCGCGCCGCTGTACTGGATCTGGGACGACCCGCGCTCGCTGATCCTCGGGCAGGCCCTGCTCTTCGCGTCCGGTGTGCCGCTGATCCGGCGGATCGCCGTCCACGCCTTCGCGTACACCGCCCCGACCACCGCCCGGCGCGCCGCCGACCTGGCGGGCCTCGTCTACGCCCTCGGGTGGCCGCTGCTGGTCGCCTCCCGGGTGGGCTTCCACGAGGTGGCCTTCGCCGTGCCGCTGACCCTGCTGATGCTGGAACGCGGCCTGGCCCGCAAGTACCGGATGGTGGCCCTGGCCGCCGTCCTGCTGTGCTGCACCAAGGAAGACCTCGGCCTGATGGTGGCCGCGTACGGACTGGTCCTGCTGCTGCGCCTGCGCGGCTCCGGGGACCGCGCCGGCCGGTACACCGGCATCGGGCTGCTGGTGGGCGGACCGCTCGCCTCGGCCGTCGCGATCAAGTGGCTGATCCCGGCGATGGGCGGCGAGCCGGGCTACTACTGGAACTACGGCTCGATCGGCAGCGACGCCGGGGACGCCCTGCACAACCTGCTGGGCAACCCGTTCCTGCTGGTCCAGGCCGCCTTCGACCAGCCGCTCAAGCCGCTGCTGCTGCTCTGGCTCTTCGGCACGATGTTCCTGCTGCCGCTGCGCTCGGCGACCGTCCTGTGCGCGGTGCCGCTGCTGGCCGAGCGGATCCTCTCCAGCAACCCCAACCACTGGTCGATCGCCCGCCACTACGACTCCATGCTGTGGCCGATCCTGCTCACCGCGGCCGTCGAGGTGACCGGCCGGCTGATGGCCGAGGAGCGCACGGCGCGCCGCGGCCGCCTCCTGGGCCTGGCCGCGGCGGGCTGCGCGCTGGTCGCCGCCGTGCCGCTCGGGCTCGCGCAGCTGGCCGTGCCGTCCTCCTGGCAGCCCAAGACGAGCGAGGCGGCGCTCGTCCGGGCGGCCGCGCTCGTCCCCGACGGCGCGTCGGTGGAGGCGGACAACCAGATCGCGCCGCGGCTCACCGCCCGGGCGGACGTGGTGCTGGTGGACGGCACCCCGCGCGGGCGCGAGTACGTGCTCACGCGGTCGGACAAGCGCTCGTTCCCGTTCGAGACGGACAAGCAGCAGGCCGAGCGGATCCAGCTGCTGCTGGCCCACGGGTACCGGCAGATCTGGGCCGAGGACGGCGTGGTGCTGCTGCACCGGGAGGGCACCGAGCCGATCCCGGGCGAGCACGTGCCGGGCGGGGACAGCAAGCCCGTCCAGGACAAGGTGCCGTCGGACGTGGGGCACAACCTCTTCCGGGGCTGACTTCCGGGACCTCTTCCGGGGCTGATGCTCAGGCCCGGACGACCACGACCGGGCACCCCGCGTGGTGGAGGCAGTACAGGGAGACGGTGCCGAGCACGGCCCCCGGCGGGGCGCGGCGGCCCCGGCTGCCGACGACCAGGGCGGCGGCCCCCTCGGCGGCGGCCACCAGGGTGGGGCCGGGCGCTCCGGCGGCGAGGTGGCGGCGGACGGCTAGCCCTTCGGGGCAGGCGGCCAGCGTCTCGTCGAGGATCTCGGCGGCGCGGCGCTCGGGCCCGAAGCCGTCCAGGGCGGGCGGGACGAACCCGTGCTCGCCGTACAGGCAGGGGAAGTCCCAGACGGTCACGGCCTCCAGCGGGGCGCCGCTCAGGCCGGCCAGGCGGGCCGCCCAGCGGACGGCGGCGCGGGAGGCCGGGGAGCCGTCCACGCCGACCACGATCCTGCCGTCGGGCTGCCGGGCCATGCATCGAGCGTAGGGCCCGTCGTCGGGCTTCCGCCCGC
>NZ_JBHYWI010000058.1:33525-58076 GCF_042751525.1 Kitasatospora sp. NPDC059408 | reverse complement strand
ACCTGGGACTTTGCCGCCGAGCGTGCACCGAGGGCCGTTGCACCGAAAGCCCGGCGGGCGAGCTGCCGCCGGTCCATCCTGGGCTCATGACGCAGCCCCGGAACCGAACAGGTACGTGTCCACGAGTGCTCATAGTCGGGGCGGGCCTGGCCGGCACCGCCACGGCGATCCGACTGCTCCGCTTCGCCCGCAAGCCGCTGGAGATCGTCCTGCTCGAACGGCGCTCCGACTACCGGTCCGCCGGCGTCGCCTACCACCGGGATGGCAACCCCTGGGACCACGTGTTCAACATCCAGGCGGGTCGGATGTCGGTGTTCCGGGAGGACGTCCTCGACTTCGTCCGCTGGGCCAACCGCGAGGCCGACCGCCGGGACTGGCCGACCCCCTGGGACGGGTTCGAGTTCGTCGAGCAGGGCCCGGCGCCCCGACGGATCTTCCAGGACTACCTGATCGACCGGCTGGCCGAGGCCGAGCGTGAGGCCTGTCCCGGCGTCGTGCTCGTCGAAGCGGACGGCGAGGCGGTCGACCTGGAAGTACGCGCCACAGGCGTCGAAGTGACGGTTCGTGGGTTTTCCGCGAGCGACCTGGAGGCCGGGCCGGTCCCGGAACCGACCGTACTGTGCGCCGACCACGTCGTCCTCGCGACCGGCCTCGAACTCAGGGATCCGCCCTTCGCCGCCGACGTGCGCGACCACGCGTCCTTCGTGAGGAACCCGTACTCCGCGGCCGGCGTCCGGAAGCTCGAAACGCTCCCGCCCGAAGCAACGGTCGCGATCGTCGGATCCGTGCTGAGCGCGTACGACTCGGCGGGCCTCCTGCTGCGCCGGGGCCACACCGGAAGGATCCACCTGATCTCCAGGACCGGGACGATGTTCCGGACGTATCCCGGCGGCCACGAGCACGAGGTGTTACAACTACCCTGCCCGAAGGCGCTGTTGGAACCGTATCGGAACCGCGAGGAGTTCCTCGCCCGGGTCCGGTCCGAGTGGGAGACGGCGCGCGAGGCGGTGCTCCGGGACCACCCCGAGGTCGACCCGACGGTGGTCGCGGAGCGGGTGGCCAAGGCGTGGGAACCGCATCTTCCCGAGGCCATCGAGCGGATCCCCTCCGCGGAACTGCGGAGCCTGCTGGACGAGTTCGGCACCTCGATGGCCGCACTCCGGGTCGGCGCGGTGGAGTACACCATGGCGATCATCGAGCGCGCGATACACCCCGCGGACGGCTCGGCGAAGCTGGTCGTCGGCAAGGTGGAGGGGATCACGCCGACGGCGTCGGGGCGGCTGGTCGTCTCGGTGGCGGCCCCGGAGGAGGAACACGCCATCGAGGCCGACCTGGTGGTCTCCAACTTCGGCAGGGAGTCGGACTACAGCAGGGTCGGCCGGCCGCTCTGGAGGAATCTCCTCCGGCGGGGGATCGCGGTGCCCCACGAGCGCACCGGGCGCGGCCTGGAAGTCGACGAACACGGGACGCTGCTGAGCCCCGGCGGGGAGCCGGCCGGCCCGGTCTCCGCGGTCGGCGCACCGAGGGAGGGTGACGAGATCGTTCGACACGGCCGGACCGGCGCGTTCACCTTCAATCTCGCCGCCATCAAGAACCAGTCGATCGCGGTCGCCGCGCGAGTGATCGAGCAACTGGAACTGGAACTGGAACTGGAACCGCACGAAGACGGTTTGGCCCGGGACATGGCTCAATGCCACGGCCACGTCAGCAATTCAGAGGAAGCGGCCCCGGTCGGATTCGACGAGGCTGTAGCCCTGGAGGTGCGGAGGTTGGCCACGCGCAATCGGAGCGAGCGGGAAGTGCTCGGTTTCCGCCTGGACGCCTGTATCCGATCCATGGGCGGACTTCCGCCCCTCCCGATGGCCGCCTCCGGGCGTGACCGCCTGATGGGAGCGGTCGTCAACCGGGCCGCCGTCCAACGGCTCACCGACGTCACCGTGACGCCACGGCAGCTGCGTCGACAACTGGGGATCACGGACACCGAGGATCTGGAGGACTAGGTGAACGGGCGACGGATTCAAGGATTCCTATTGACCGGTGGCACACAGAGCGTGTTACGGGGCACCTGTAACCGCACGAGAAGTCCGCTCAAGGGATCCATCCTCGTCGCCCCTTCCCTCGAAGCGGGAATATACGAAGCGATCGTGGCGGCGCGTGCGGTCGTCTGCAGTTCGGGCGGGCCGACCGGCCACATGCAGTCCATCTGCCGCGGCAGGGGCATACCCGTGCTCCGCGTCGACCAGGCGGATCTCGCCGACCTGGTCGGGGAAGTGACGCTGCACCTGGAGAGCGAGACCATCGTCATCGGGTCCGACGCGAGCGGCGCCGGGGCCCCGGTCCCGGGGGCCGGGAGCTCCCCGCTGGACCGCCTCGGCTCGGCGTGCGCGGTCATCGCGGACCTGCAGGACATCCACACGATCAACGCGTGCGGGCCGAACGCGGAGCGGGTCGAATCCTTCTTCATCCGCGAGGAGTTCCTCTGCCTGGCGGCGGGCCTGCGTCCGCTCGACTCCCTCCACGGCGGCCCCGCCGACGTCGCGGCCTACGGGCGGGCCGTCGCGGACCGGCTGTGCACCTTCGTCGAGGCGCTGCTGCCCGGCCAGCGGCTGGTCCTGAGGCTCCTCGACCTCCGCTCCGACCACGCCGCCGGCGTCACCGAGCTGGCTCCGGTCGCGGTCGAGCCGAACCCCGAGCTGGGCCTGCACGGCGCACGCTGGCTGCTGGGCTCGGCCGCCTACCGGGACGCGCTGCACTCCGTGCTCGGGTCCCTGCGCGAGCGGCTCGGCGACGACGCGGGCCGCGTGCACCTCTCGGTTCCCTTCCTCAACGACGCGAAGGAGTTCGCCCGGCTCAGGGCGCATCTCGCGTTGCCCGCCGACGTGCCCGTGTCCGCGTTCGTCGAAACGCCCGCGGCGGTGCACGCCACCCGGGCGCTCTGCGCCGCGGGCGCCAGCGAGCTGTTCGTCGGCACCAAGGACCTCGTGCAGTTCTACCTGGCCGCCGACCGGACCAACCACCTGGTGGCCGGGTCCTACCAGACCCGGCACCCGGCCGTCATCGACGGAGTGCGGAGCGTGGTGGAGTCCGCGCGCGCGGCGGACACCCCGGTGAGGGTGTTCTCGCTGGGCGCGGACCTCGCCCACTACCTGGACCGCCTGCCCACCCCGGACGGCTACATGATGTGCACCGCCGAACTCCGGCAGGTACTCCTCCAGCCACACCCCTGACCGGGCCGCCACAGCCGGGCAGCCGACCCGGCCCGGCCCGGAGAACGCGAAAGCCGCAGGTCGCTGACCTGCGGCTTTTCCGTATGGAGCGGGCGACGAGAATCGAACTCGCGCTCTAAGCTTGGGAATCTTTGGCCCTTCGAGCCATGAAGCACTCCTGACCTGCGCGAATATCGACCCACCCAGCCCTTCGGGCACCCGACACAGACCGCTGTTGTCCGCCGTTCACCACCCGTTCTGGCACGGATCTGGCACGGGCCGGCCCAGTCCACCCGGCAAGTTCCCTGGGAGCGTTGATCCTGCCCAGCAAACTCTGCGGGGCCTTCCTGCGATGGCCAGGGCCGGGGTCGACCGGCGACCTTCCGCTTTTCAGGCCAAGCCAGGGCGGCGATTTGAGCGATTCTGTCGCCCGCGGAAGGGCGCTGTCGAACGCCATCGTCCGGGTCGGTTGGCGTCAACGTTGACGTCAGCCAGCATGGCACGACCAGCGTGCCCGCAGTAGCCATGCCCGGTTCGGGCACTGCAGCTTCCCGGCAGTTGGCCTGCGCCGTCGGCCGCTGTCCACCGCCCGCACAGGCAGCTGGCTACTCGGACTGGGCGTTCCGCCATGCCCGAAGGAGTGACGCAGCTGCCTGCTCCTCGGCTGTTGACCGCGCTACGTCCTCTTCCCAAACAACGCTGCGGAACAGTCCTCTCTCTCGCCACTCGTCCAGCGGTTCGTCCAGGTCGTCGCCATTGGTCTGAGCGATGTAACGGCTCTCGGCGCTGTACTTCAACCGCAGTTCGGCGCCGACCACGTGGAACTGGTCCTGTTCTGGAAGCAGCCGACGATGCATCGGGAGGCTCCGGTCCAGCTCCACGCCGCCGAGATAGCTGGGCACCTCCGCCTGCATGACCTCGTGGAGATCCCTGACCTGCTCTTGGCCCATACCGGTGACGGTGGCGACCGCGAGGTTGACGGAGTCGACCAGAGTGGTGAGCCCGGGGACCGTGAAGGTCTTCCACAGGCCGGGCTCCCGGGCAAGAATGTGTGCGGCGATGTCCGCAGGCCTGACGCCCCGGCCGAGCACGCCGTAGACGACTAGGCTGGCGACCGCGACCCCGACATCACGTCGGTACTCAGGGACGACGCGCACGAGTTGGGTCATTACCTCGCGCTGGAGGTGGCCCGGAAACAGCAGCTTGTCCTCGTCGAAGAACAGGGTGACGTCCAGCCGGTTCACGGTCTTCCTCTCTTGGGGGCTAGCAGGGCGTGGAGCTTCCCGATTGTTCGCCGCGAACTCGTTGCGAAAGTCGGCCTCGGTCAGGCCGGCGGGAGATCGAAGAGTCGATTCCTTCGCGTACTTGAACTGCGCCTGGGCCGGAGTCTGAGGCTGGCCGAAGACGAGTGCGGAGACTCGGACCTGCCCGTCCTCTGAGACGGAACGTACGAGGCCAAGGCCGGAATACTCCAGTGGGTGGCGTGCGGCATCGTGCAGTGTGCCGGATGCCGTCGAGGTGGTGAGCCACCGCGGGTCGAAGCTAATGAGGACGGATCGCTCGCCAATGCGAAAGAAAAGGTGGGGATCTTGCTCAGGGACTCCGGTGAGCTCCCTCGGAGGGGACTTCGGCGCGTTGCGGCATCGCACGCGGGCCTCGAAGGAGACCATCATGCCGGGGTGCACCCGCTCGATGGTGCTTTCGCAGAGTGCGGTTGCCTCGGTGCCCCAGGTCTCGAACACGGGCTTGACGAGACGAACGAACAGGCCGGCTGCCAGCCCTTGCCGGAGAAAAAGAGGCGCGGCCACGTCGAGTCCCGCTCTCCTGGCAGCACCGAGGACTGCGGCGCCATCCGAAAGCATCGGAATCCGTGGCAGGTTGACGAAGTCAACACAAGAGAATCGCGCCCGCCAGGTCGACTTGCGAAGCCCCTCGGCCAGGTCCTCGTCAGTGGGCCCGGCGTCTGCAGAGCTGGCAGCCGTTGTGATGTTGATGTCGCCGTGGATAGATCCCGTCTGGATCACCGGTCCGGAGACCTGGCCGGAGACCTCATTGCGAACCGTTGCTGACGTCGGTGGACGTTCCCCGACGTCCCCGGAATGCTCTAACACCCCAACCCCACCCAGGCTTGCCTGCTGTCCATCGGGCCATACACGCTACCGTGCGTGCCCCGGTGAGGGGTGGCACAGGGCGGCGCCCGTGTGCTGCCCACATGGAGCACACACGGGCACCGATCACCTCTGAAGGTGACATACCGCAGAGGCGGCTGCAGTCACGCCTCGGCGATGACCTCCTCAGCAGTGATGTCCGGCTTCACCTCGCCGCCGAGAGCCTCGGCGATCGCTTCGAACTCGGCAAGGGCAGCCTGGAGGTCTTCCACGATCTCCTGCGCGATGATCTCGGGGGCGAGCATGCTGTCCGCGTCGTCGAGCGCGGGGTCCGTCAGCCACGTGATGTCGAGGTTGACCTTGTCGCGGGCGATGAGCTCGTCGTACGTGAAGCGTTTGAAGCGGCCGTCCTCGGTCTCCTTGCGAGCCGAGCGGTCGTCCGGCTTGTACGCCTCGATGAAGTCGGCTAGATCGGCGAGGCGCAGAGGGTGCTGCTTCAGTGTGAAGTGCATCCCGGTCCGGAAGTCGTACACCCAGATCTCGGAGGTGTTAGGGACATCGTCAGAGCGCGGGGGCTTCTTGTCGAAGAACAGGACGTTGGCCTTGACCCCGCCGGCGTAGAAGATGCCGGTGGGCAGACGCAGGATTGTGTGGAGGTCAAACTCCTGGAGGAGACGGCGGCGGATCTTCTCGCCAGCTCCGCCTTCGAACAGCACGTTGTCGGGCAGGACGACAGCCGCGCGGCCGTCCATCTCCATCAGCGACATAATGTGCTGCAGGAAGTTCAGCTGCTTGTTGGTGGTCGTCGCGCGGAAGTCGGAACGGTCGTAAGTGATGTCCTCGCGGTCGGTCTTCCCGTCTGTTCCCACGACCGTGATCGCTGACTTCTTGCCGAACGGGGGGTTCGCGAGGACGAGTGAGGCCCGGCGGGAGGGAGCCTCGGCGAGTGCGTCACTGGTGGTGATGAGGGAGTCTCCATCGGCTTCGCCGATGCCGTGAAGCAACATGTTCATCGCGGCAAGACGAGCGGTTCCCGGAACAAGCTCGTTGCCCCAGATGCTGCCCTGACCGAGCGCGAGACGCTGCTCGCGGGAGAGGTCCTTGAGGTGGTGTTGGCGAATGTAGCTGTGTGCCGCAATCAGAAAGCCAGCGGTGCCGCAGGCCGGGTCTGTGATCCGGTCGTCCGGGCGCGGCTGCATCACCTGCACCATGGCGTCGATCAGCGGGCGGGGCGTGAAGTACTGGCCTGCTCCGGTCTTGGTATCTTCGGCCCCCTTGGCGAGCAGGCCCTCGTATGCATCGCCCTTGAGGTCCGTGCCTTCCAGAACCCAGTCCGTCTTGCCGATCAGGTCGACGACCAGCTTTTCGAGGAGGGCGGGCTCCGTGATGCGGTTCTGGGCCTTGGCAAACACAGTGCCCAGGGTGGTACCGGGGTGCCTGCCAAGTTCGGAGAGGATCCTGCGGTAGTGGGCCTCCAGTTCCTCGCCACGCTTGGAGACGAGCGACTGCCAGTCCAAGGCAGGCGGGACAATCGGATCGGCCGTCTCCTGGGCGAAGGGGTCGGCAGCCAGCTCGTCGGCCATCTTGAGGAAGAGCAGGTACGAGAGCTGCTCGACGTACTCAATGGTCGACAAGCCATTGTCACGCAGGACGTTGCAGTAGTTCCAGAGCTTGGCGACGAGCGAGTTGGTCTGTGCAGTGGTGTTGACGGGGACAGCGGTGCTCATCAGAGCTCGAACTCCTGCTGAGTGGCGTTACTGGGCAGCGGTGTGGTTCCAGGCGGGGTCAGGGATGGCGCGGCTGCGATGTCCGCGGCCCTCTTTCGCGGGCGGCGGGTGCTGACGGCCTTGCCCCTGGCGCTCATCTCCCGTTCGGCCCGGATTCTGTCCAGATGTACAGAAGCGGGCTCGTCGTCGGGATCCTGCGCCGCGAGAGTGCCATTGAAGGCTTGTCTAAGGACGGAGCGCCGAAGAAGTCGGCTGCGGGTAGCTGCGCTTTGTAGTGCGCCTTGAGCGACCTGGGTGTATGCCTCCCAAGCATCGGCGTCATCCACAAGTACTTCCTGGGCCGCGAGTGGCGGCACGGGAATTTTGATGCCCTTCACCTTGGAAGTGTTAAGGGTGTGCAGGCCACTCGTCGACTTGGAAACCTCGCGAAGTTGGTCAATGACGAGAGGAGAGTTCCAGACTAGCTCCAAGTATCTGGGCAGGAGTCGTTCGCCTGGGCGAACTCGAATTAGGTGATTCTGGTGGACGGCATCTGGAATCCCTCCGCGCCAGGTGGCTGCGCGTCCAATCTGATCGAGACTGCCGTTTCCCTCCACGACAAGGAGATCGCCGCACTCCAATCTGAAGCGCTCCAACTCGCCCTCGAAGAGTTCAATTTTGTGAATTTCGTCAAGCTGGAGGCGCCCGCGAGCGACGTTGGCCACGCGGAGGAATGGGAACGCGTTTTGGCTGGGGCGCCGTTTCTGCTGCTTCTGGATTCCACCGCTCACCTCGGCAACCTCTGACACCGGGCTGAGATCGCACTGAATGCTGCGGCCGTTAAGGCTGCCTCGCGCCACTGAGTTGAGTACCGATGCCCAGACATGGCCAGAACGCTTCAAACTTCGACTGATGCTTGCTTCTGCTGCGTCAAGGCGGGATAGGTGGTCTTCGAGCGCCTCAACGATGCGGTGCTGTTCCGTAAGCGGAGGCACAGCAATCTGTACCTTCTCCAGGTTCTTCCTGGAGATCCGCCTTCTCGTCGTACCGGTCTGAAAGCTATGGATTTGCTTTCGCACCTGTGGTGAGTTGATGGCCCACATAAGCCACCGATTGTCGACACCATGGCCGCCGGGCCTGATGATGCAAACATCGACCACGGTCACCGCAGGGCGGTCTGAGCCAGGATAGATGCATGACCTGCCCAAGGGGTCTGGCATTCGGGCAACAAGAATGTCACCACTTTGGATAAAGGTGCATCGAAGATCGCTGGCCTTAGCTCGTGTCAGTGAGCGGTTACTTCGATCACGAAAGTATCCATCTCCAACGTCTGCAAGCTGAACGAGTCGAACTTCTCCGTCGGGATCCTGGTCCTTGCTTTCTACCCAGTCGCCGTCTTTAAAGATGCCATCTGGGGAAACGAGATCCGCCAGGGAAGCGAGGCACCACCCCGTCGGGAGTTCCGTGTTACTCAAGCCAGTTCTCGATTCAGCTCATTCAGAAGGTCATGCGGGTCGCGCCCCGGGAAGGCCAGGGCGAGGCCCCTACCGCCGCCGCGGCTAGTGAAGGGCTCGGTTCTGAAGTCTGCCGGAGCGATGCCCACGTCGCTGGCGACGACGTCGCGGATGGCATTCAGCCACCACAGCTGCTCTTCCGTGAACTCCGCGCCTGCTTGCTGTTGCCGCAGCAGCCAGCCCTCGAAGCGCTCCTCTACGGTCTCACGGTAGGGCTTCAGCTCAGAATCCACCCCGAGCTCGTAACGGATAAGCGAGATCAGGTCGGGCACGCCTGCCTGCTTGCCGGGTTGCTGACTGGCGTGGCCGAGGTCCTCGTAGTAGTTCCACAGGACCTGCGGCGTCCAGGCGAAGTCGGGACGGCGGATCTGGTCGGCCAGCTCCTTCAGCGCCGCATACGCCTCGGTTGGGCCGACCGAGCGCGGGCTGGTGAGCGCGATGGAGACGGCGGCGATCCGGTCGCGCTGGTCCGTGAGCAGGCGACTCCAGCGGTCGACCTCTTCCCGCGCGCGCTCCTCCCGAGGAATCGCATGGACCTCGGTGACCGAGACCGCTGTGGTCTCGTCCATCACGTAGTCCTTGTCACGGCGGATCTCGATGATCAGCTTTCGCAGGTCGGGGTTGGCGGTGAGCGGGGCGATGGCCGCCTCCACCAAGGCGCGTGCCGCCTTTTCACCGCCCTCCGCTTTGGCGCGGTCCTGGCGGTCGGGGTCGACGGCCTTAACGATCGCGCCCGCGATCTCGGAGAGCGTGCGGCCACCGGCGGCCCGGGTGAGCTGGTCGCGCTCGTGGTCGCTGAGCTGTTGGTTGAGGCGGGCCAGGCGGCCGGCGAGGATCTCCGCCTCGGATGCACTGATCGATTTCGTGCCAGCCTTGTCGAGGAGCTTGGCCAGTGAGATCTGGCGCTCTCCTGCAGGGACGAGCGGGCGGGCGTCGACGAGCGGGGAGTCGGTGACGCCTACCGCGTCCACGAGGACGAAGCGGTCCTTGCGGACGCGTTCGTCTCCGTCGGGGGTGACCTCGCGCAGCTCTGTGGCGTCGATTGTGCGGGCGCCTCGGCCTTTCATCTGCTCGAATAGGACCGCGCTGCGGACCTCCCGCAGGAAGATCACGCACTCCAGGGCCTTGATGTCCGTCCCGGTGGCGATCATGTCGACGGTGACGGCGATCCGCAGCCGTGGGGAGGTCCGCAGTGCGCGGATCAGCTCGTCGGGATCCTCGCCGGCCTGGCGGCTCTTGTAGGTGATCTTCTTGGCGAAGTCGTCGCCGCGGCCGAAGACCTCCTTGGCCTGGGCGAGAACGTCCTCGGCGTGGTCCTCGCCGACCGCGAAGATCAGCGTTTTCGGGACCTCCTTGCGGCCGGGGAACCAGCTCTGCCAGTTGTCCCGGTACGCGGTGAGGACGGCCCGGATCTCGTCGACGGCCACCACCGAGCGCCCAATCTGGCGGGTGGTGTAGGTGAAGTCGTCCTCCAACTCCTGGTAGCGCTGGTGGCGGGTCTTACGGTCTCGAATCCTGACCGTCGTTCCCTCGTCTATGGTTGCGCCGCCGTTCTCCCGCAGATCTGTGTGCATGCGGACGACGTCGAAGTCGACGTTCACGCCATCGGCGACGGCCTGCGGGTAGGTGTACTCGGAGACCAGGTTCCGGCCGAAAAAGCCAAGGGTCTGCAATGTCGGGGTGGCGGTGAGCCCCACCAGGTGGGAGTCGAAATACTCGAGAACCCCGCGCCACAGGCCGTAGATGGACCGGTGGCACTCGTCCACGATGATCAGATCGAAGGACTCGAGCGGCACGGCCGGGTTGTAGCCGACCTCGACGGGCCGCTCGGCCGCGTACGACTGCTCATAGGCGGTGTCGTCGTTCGCCTCGTCGGCCGGGTCATCATCGACGAGCTGCTCGCCGGTCAGCAGGCGGTACATCTTCTGGATGGTGCAGATCACCACCGACGTGCTGTCCTGCAGGCCAGCGGCGCCCAGGCGCTCGACGTTGTAGATGTCGGAGAACTTCCGCCCGTCGTCCGGGGTGGTGAACTTCCGGAACTCGTCCAGGGCCTGCTTGCCCAGGTTGTTGCGGTCCACCAGGAACAGCACACGGCGGGCACGGGCATGCTTCAGCAACCGGTACGTCTGGGAGACGGCGGTGTAGGTCTTACCGGCGCCGGTCGCCATCTGGATGAGGGCCCGTGGCTTGTCCACGGCGAGCGAGCTCTCCAAGCCGGTGATTGCCTCGATCTGGGCCGGGCGCAGGCCATTGCGCTGTAGGACCGGCATCTCGCGCAGGGCGGCGCGGAAGGTGGGTGCCTCGGGGTGCACGTCGGCGCGCCGCATCCACGCTGCCATGGTCTCCGGCCGGTGGAAGGCGAAGACCTCCCGGGAGCGCGCGTCGGGGTCGAGGCGGTTGATGAAGTACGTCTCGGTGCCGGTGGTGGCATACCGGAACGCGAACGGCTCATCCTCTCGCCAGACCGCCAGTCGGTGCTCCTTGAGGACACCGCCGGCGTAGCGGTCATTCTGTGCGACCGCGCTCGCCAGGTGAGTGCCCTCGCGCTTCGCCTCGATGACGCCGACGATGCACCCGTCGACGTACAGCACGTAGTCGGCACGGCCGGTGGCGAGCGTGAACTCGCGCACCGCCACACCCCGACCGGCCATTGGGTTGACCGCGTCCCGATCCTGAACAACCCAGCCAGCAGCCGCCAGCAGCTTGTCGATCTCTTCGCGGGCCTGCACTTCGTTGAGCGGAGCTGGCCGGTGGGCGCGGTGGATGATCGCGTCACGGGCCGCCGGGTCCACCGTGCGGGGAGCCTGCCTTGCCTGCTCGTAGGCTGCCACTTGCACGGCGCGCATCTCAGCAACCTGTGCTGTCAGCTGTTCGAGCTGAGCCAGTAGCTCGGCGTTGTTGGCGCTGGCACTGGCGATCAGGCGCTCTGCCTCGGCGCGGGCCTTGCGCTCGGCCTCCAGCTCGTCAGCGGACTCGGCGAGGCGAGTACGAGCCTGGGTGAGGGCCTGGCGATGGCCGCTCAGTGCCTCGTTCAGCTCGGCAAGCTCGGCCGGGTCGGCGATCCGCTCGGCTGCCTGCGGGTCGGTGGGCGGGACGAACTCTGCGACCGTCCGGCGGCCGGAGATGGCGTCGTGGAACCACAGGCCCAGCTTGTAGCAAGTACGCACAGCGGCCAGTGCCCGCGAGGTGTCGAACAGGTGCGCATGGGCGGCTTTGTTGCGGTCGAGGCGCAGTTGGTCGAAGTCGGTGCGGATCTCGGGAACCAGAACGCCAGCTCGAGTGAGAGCTGTCAGGCGGTCGATCTGGCGGTCGCCTTCCACCCGCATGCCGATCCGGGTGACTAACTCCTCAGCCAGGACCTCGCCGAACTGGCCAGCTTGCACGAGCGAGGAGTTCGGGTTGGTGAAGACGATCGCCTCGGCCTGGGCGCCGTAGAGCGATAGAAGCGGTTTCAGCTGGTACAGGATGCCGAAGTTCGGTGAGGACTTGGCCAGATTTCGCAGTCGCTCGTCCATGTCCCCCAGCTACTCCGTCCTCGTGGTGCTTGGCGTTATGCCGCTCTGCTGTGACGTGCTGGCGCTCAGTGTAGGAGTGATAAGGCCAAATGGAAGGGGAACGATCAAGGTTGGTGCAACCGGGCAGGATCTGTAGCACCCATCGCGCCTCCGGCTACGGACGAGTCGCTCCATGCTCCAAGTAGACGGTCTCGGACTTTGTCCCTGGCGGCGCAGGCGGAGTGGACGCGGCGGGCGAGGCGCGGAATGAGGAGTGTGTCGAGCTGGTCGGTGGTGAGGAAGGCCTACTCGCCGATCTCCACGTGGTCGACGGTGATGTTGTCCAGCTCGTCGGCCGGGAGGACGCCGCCGTCGAAGACGAAGAGGAGCTTGTCGCCCTCGGTGGGGTGGGGTGCCCAGTCGGCGACGAGCAGGCGGCCGATCGGCGGGGTGATGCCGAGCTCCTCCTTGACCTCGCGGGCCGCACCCTCGCTCGGGGTCTCGCCGGCGTGGAGGTAACCGCCGGGGATCTCCCAGCCGCGCTTGTAGGTCGGCTTCACGAGGAGGACGTGGTCGTCCTCGTCGAAGAACAGCACGCCAGCGGCAGTGTGGGGCTGGGCCACGACCTCATGGGGCTCGCTCATGGCGACGACCGTAGTCGCCCGGCCGCGTCACGCGACGATTTGGGGCCGTTGTGCGATGCCTGCGAGCAAGTACCGCGACTGCGTCGGTGTCCTTGCCGTGGATGATCACGCAGACCGCGTTGCGGCTGTTCACCACGCTATTGGTCGTCACGGCGTCCACACCGTGCCGAAGCGCCGGAGGATGTCGGTGATCCAAGTCGGCCTGACGGCATGCCGCTGAACTGGTAGCCGTTGGTGCCGAGGTAGGGCGCCATCGCCACTCGCATGGTCGAGCCCGCGGCAGGTTCTCCCATCCATGTGGGTTACTTGATTGCCATCGCTGCCACACTCTCCGTATCCTGCTAGGCAACGCGTTGACGGAGACAAGTAGCCAGGGATCACGCGAGCAGAGAGAGCCGCCGGAAGCTGGGAAGGCGGTCTCGCACCCCGTGGTGAAGACCCTCCTGAGCGCGGGGAGGAACGACCCCGCTTGGTGGTCCAATGCCCCGCCGGTCAGCCCCCGTCACCGGGCCGAAATGAGGCCGCCACTCTGTGGTGGCGAAAGTGCGGTGGTACCGCGAGTTGCCCTTCTCGCCCGCACTCCCAAGGGATCATGACGATGTCCTTCGGAGGACCGCAATGATCCACAGCCGCGTACGCATCTCCGACCTGCGAGAACACGTCGGCCACACCGTTTCCGTCTGCGGATGGGTGAACACCCTCCGCCTGCAGCGCAAGATGCAGTTCGTCATCGTGCGGGACAACACCGGCATGGTGCAGGTGACCCACCAGCGTGACGACGGGCCACTGGAAGCCCAGCTCGAAGCCCTCACGCCCGAGTCCGCCGTGAGGATCACCGGCCGCGTTGTCGACGCGGCCCAGGTCAAGCTCGGCGGCCTGGAGATCATTCCCGAGGCGGTCGAGGTCCTGAACCAGGCCGCCACGCCGCTGCCGATCGACGACCACACAGGCCTGGAGCAGCGGTTGGACTGGCGCTTCCTGGACGTGCGCCGCCGTCCCGCCACCCAGCTGATGTTCGCCGTGCAGACCACCCTGGAACAGGGCATGCGCGAGTACGCCTACGCGCAGGGTGCCACCGAGATGCACACGCCCAAGCTGATGGGCACCGCCTCGGAGTCCGGCGCGGAGGTCTTCAAGCTGGGCTACTTCGGCCGCAGCGCCTACCTGGCGCAGTCACCGCAGTTCTTCAAGCAGATGGCGATCGCGGCCGGCGTCGAAAAGGTCTTCGAGATCGGGCCGGTCTTCCGCGCCGAACCGTCGTTCACCTCCCGACACGCCACCGAGTTCACCGGCCTCGACGTGGAATTGGCCTGGATCAACGGGGTCGAGGACGTGATGGCGTTCGAGGAGCAGATGCTCGCCCACTCGATCGCCAAGGTCGCCGACCTGCACGGCGAGGCGATCGCTGAGCACTTCGGCGTCGAGGTCACCGTGCCCACGACGCCCTTTCCCCGCATCACCATGGCCGAGGCCCAGGAGATCCTGCGTAAGGGCGGCTGGGACCCCGAAGGGGTCAAGGAAGACCTGGACCCGGAGGGTGAGCGGGGTATCTCGGCCCACATCAAGGCGGCCACCGGGCATGACTTCGTGTTCATCACGCACTACCCGATCGGCATCCGGCCCTTCTACCACATGCGGCCCGCCGACGACTTGAGCGTGACCTTGAGCTTCGACCTGCTGTGGAACGGCCTGGAGGTCACCACCGGCGCACAGCGTGAGCACCGGCACGACGTGCTGCTGAAGCAGGCCGCCGAGAAGGGCATGAGCACGGAGCCGATGCAGGACTACCTGAACGCGTTCCGGTACGGGTGCCCGCCGCACGGGGGCCTCGGCATGGGCCTGGGCCGGGTGCTGATGGTCATGCTCGGCCTGACCTCGATTCGAGAGGCGACGTTCTTGTTCCGCGGGCCGAACCGGCTTACCCCGTAGCCCGGTTGTGGTCGCGTCCCACGGCACGGGCAGGAGCCCGCGCCGTGGGACGCCGTCTCAGTAGCGGACATTGCGCAGGTCATGCATCCATGCCTCGGCGGGGTTCTCGTCCCAGTAGGCCCGCAATGCCAACTCCCGCTCGGAGAAGAGTCCCTGGTGGCACAGGCCGCCGTGGGCGAGGGTGACGCCCATGGCGAGCGCCGACTCGGTTGTGTCCCACTGGGGTGTCAGAGCGTGGCTCCAGAGCTGCTCTCCGGGCTGCATGGTGACGGAGTGGCGATCGACCTCGTAGTGCCCGGGCGGCTCCTCGCTGGTCGTCTCACCGAGGACGGCCGCGTTGGCTGACAGGTGCTTGTCGAAAGCGAGGTAACTGTGGAACGTCTTGGTGCCCTGGACCTGCCAAACCAGCCCGTGCGAGTTGTCACTGCGGTACGTCGAGGACGCACCCTTGGTGGACAGGAACAATATGGGCGCCAGTCGCTGCCAGGTGAAGCCCCGGGCAGACAGGTGGGTGCGCCAGGGAATCATGACACCCTCCTGAAAGCCGCTCAGGAGGGTGTCGTAGAAGCGACTGAGGTTGAAGTGCACCAGTCGGAACGGCCAGGTGACGATCTCTTCGAGAGGGGCGGTGCGGAAGGCGGCGGTACGGTCCATGCGCACCTGCCAGTCATCGTCCCCGACGATGGTGAACCGGACCTCCTCGTCCTTGCGAACGTGGTTCAGCACGTCGATTGCGGGCCTGAACGTGTAGTCGAAAGTGACGTCCAGCAGGAAATTCGGTGGCTGCCGCCATCGATGGGTGAAGTCGTCGGGCGTTGTGATCGTCATGGGGCAGTCCATGGAGTCGTGTGCCGGCAGCCCGCCCTCACGCCTGCACGGGACACGACGCACTACGTTCGTCGGACGCGGCGGAAGGGCGGCAGATGGCAGCGCAGTCCGGGGTCACCCGGTCCTGCGCCGGAGCGGTCAGGAACTGTCTGATCTCGGCACGGGGCGCGCGGACGCTGACCGACGCCTGGCCGTAGGGGCAGCGCCGCATGCGGCCATCAGCGGACACGTACGCGGTCGCCGACCGGCACGACCGGCGCTCGCCCCCTGCGGATGGCAGCTGGAGATCCCGCAGCTCGCCGAGGTACTCCCGGTACCGGTCGGACAGATCGAAGTAGCGGCCCAGCACGTCGACGTCGAGATGTTGCTGGACCAGATAGTCCTGCACAGACTTGCTGTCGCGGCGCAGGGCACGCTCGTCGAGGACCACCGGGCTGAACTGGACCTCCACTCCCGCGCCGGATGCGAGGCTGGCCAGGTCCCGGCACTCGCTGTCACTCAGGCTCCAGCAGGTGACGTGCAGGATCTTCGTCTCAGTGCTGATCGTTCGCAGCGTGTCGATGCCCGAAGCAGCTGTGCGGGTAGTGCGTCCCAGCAGCATCGCGCCTTGCGAGTCGGCGGAGACGGTCACGTTGGCCAACAGATGCGCCACCGTGGCGAGAGTAACGACCTCGGCCACGGTCCGAGCTGAGGTCACCATCGACACCGACATACCGAACTGGTGGGCCAGCCGTACGAGCTGCCTGAGGTGCGGGTGGTGGGTCGGTTCGCCGCCGGTCAGGCACACCCCGTCTACGCCCATCTCCTTCAACCGGGACAGGGTGCGGGCGTAGGTCGCGGTGTCGAGGAAGCCGTGAGCGCGGTCTGCGCGGAAGCAGAACCCGCAGGCTACCTCGCAGTGCCCTGCCGTGGAGATCAGCGCCGTGCGAACGTGGGCGTTCATTGCACCCCCGTGTTGTCCCACACGGCGATCTCCACGGTGCTCGTGTAGAACGCGCACATCTCGGGGTCCGGGGTATCGCCACCGATGAGGGCCTGCTCATTGCGGGACGGGCCGCCACAGATCGCGAGCGCCGGGCAGTTCCCGCATTCGTGGATGGGAGCGACCTTCTTCGCCACGCCGGTCATGCTGTCCGGATCGGCTCGCAGCTCATCGAGTGTGCGCAGGAACGACGGCTCGGTGAAGTTGATGTCGCACAGGCTGACCCGGTTGCCGGGCAGCAGAGCGGCGTTCAGGCTGCGGTCGCCCTGCATGTGGTCGAACAGCATCGGCCGACGGGTGTCCAGGGCTTGGAAGGCGCGGTCCAGGACGGAGAACAGCATCCCGCCTCGTGCCAGGGCGGTCAGCCGGGCCTCGTACAACTCGCGCGCCAGGTCGGCGCCGTTGACTTGCCAGCGGCCCGCGGTCGGGATGGGCGTGTTGACGTAGATGAACTTCAGCCCGAGGTCATCGGTGATCCACCGGACGGTCTCTGCGAGGCGTCCGATGTTCGCGGCGGTCGGGGTGAGATTGCAGCCCACGTGCAGCCCATCGGCCTCGACGAGCCGGGTGACGTTGCGGCGAATCCGGTCGTCTGCGGGCTGACCGCCGAGCAGAAGGCGGTGCGCGGAGTTGATGCCCGGAGGGCCGTCGATGGAGATGCCGACTCCGTACTCGTACGCGACGAAGTGGTCGAGGGCATCGTCGGTCAGGCGGGCACCGTTGGTGACGACCGTCCGTCGTACCCTGGCCACGTCATAGCGTTCGGCGAGGGTGTCGGCGAGCTGGTCGCCGAACTGCATGAGGTCGAAGCGGATGGTCGGCTCACCGCCGAACCACTGGATGGACACCTCGTCCTGCCCGGCGTTCTGCTCGAACAGGAACTGCAGCCCATGTGAGAGCTCCTCCTTCGTCATGTCCGGCTTGCCGGTGTTGGTGTCGACGAAGCAGTAGGTGCAGGCCATGTTGCAGGAGTCGGTGAGGACCACGCGCAGACCGCTGATGCGGCACGGGCTGGCGTCGAGGCCGAGGAGTCGAAGACGGTCACGAAGTGCTTCGCGCCGGTCGGCCATGGGGCCACCGGGGGTGAAGCCGAGCCCTGCGAGGGCTTCATGGGTCGCGGTCGGGGGGACCCCGGCGAGGTCATGGACCTCGCCGGAGTCGATGAACACACTGTCCAGCGTGACCGGATCGAGGAGAACCGCTTCCCCGTCCCGCTCGTACTGGAAGTACTTCCCCCACAGCATCCGGGGGACGGCCATGGTGGTCAGGCCGCCGTTTCCTCTTCGGCGATCCCGAGTTCGCCCATGACCTCGCGGACCTTCTCCTCGGTGGCGGCCTGGAGCTTCGCGGAGGTGGCCGGGGAGCCACCGTCCGCGAGGACGATCACACCGGGCAGCGTCGGGTTCGGCGCGATGACCGTGATGCCGGCCGGGTCGGTGCCGATGACCATGATCGCGTTCTTCAGGTCGACCCAGTCGGTGCGCTCCTTGAGCGCCTCGATGATGCGGCCCTGCTTCTCCTGGAAGGAGGCGCGCTCACCCATCCACACGCCCGCCTTGGACTTGGAGTCCACGACGTCCGCGTAGATCAGGTGGTCCTTCTTCTCTCGCCTGGCTTGGGGCATGTCTGATCCTTTCTGGGTGCTGGATGTGCTGGAACAACCGCCGGAGGCCGGCGGGTACCGCCCCGCTCGGGACGCGGGGTGCTCAGAGTGGTCGTCGCTGCGGAGGTGTTCAGCGTTGGCCACTCGCCTGTGGGCCCACTGGACGTGGGCGTTCTTCGGGTCAGAGCTCGCGGAGTGCGACCAAGGTGCGGGCCACTACCAACGGCGTGTCTCTGTAGGACCGTCCGGCCGTATCCTGGCTGTCGGCGCTGTGGCCGCGCCCGTCGTCGTCGTTCCTGAATCTGGGGTCTCGACCAGCGGCCAGCAGCTCCGACCACACGACCTTGCCGGCGGCCTCGGGAGGGTAGTAGTAGCCCCACTTCTCGCTCAGAGCATCGACCAGGAAGACGCCCCGGCCGCTCTCCACGTCCTCGCCCACCTCCTTGACCACGGGCGGGTGGCGGTCGTTGTCCTGTACGAAGATGACCAGGCGCCCGCGTTCGAGCCAGAGTGCCAGGTTGATTGCCTTCACCGGTGACAGCGGCGAGTACGGGGAGACTTCCTCGGCGGCGTGCGTGTGCTGGATGGCGTTGGTGACCAGCTCGGACACGATGAGCTTGGCCGTGTCGATCGTGTCGGACGGAACTTGCCAGTGGCGGAGCACGTCAGTGGTGTGTCGCCGGGCCCACCCGACCGCGTTCGGGGTGTCGGCCAGCACCAACTGACTGATGCAGGGGCGTGCTTGTGACACGGGGAGTCCTCCCAGGTCGGGAGCTGCTGGGGTGAAGGCTCGCCGCGCGGTTCTCGCCCACCCCATTCGAGGATGCAGACCTTGAACTGTCCAACCGGGAAGCCAACGTTGTGTGACCATGCTGGCGCCCAAGGTGACCAAGCGGGTACGTCCTGGCACTGCCCCGACCCTGAACTTTCACCGAACTTCGGCACGCGACTGGCCGGAACCACGCATCGCCGCTCGGAGGCCGGTGCCATGCTTAGCGCCATGGCGGAACTGAACGGTAGCCCGATCAGCCTGGACCACCTCCAGGCCCTTGCCCTGACGAACTACGGGCACTTCACCTCGATCCGTGTGGAGGACGGCCACGTGCGCGGCCTCTCCCTCCACCTGGCGCGCCTGGCCCGTGACTGCCGCGCCGTCTTCGACACCGACCTCGACCTCGACCTCGTCCGGGACTTCGCCCGCCGCGCCGTCCCGTCCTCCGGGGACTGCGTGGTCAGGGTGACGATCTTCGACCCCGCACTCGACCTCGGACACGTCGGGAGCGACGCCCACCCCCACGTCCTGGTGACCACCCGACCGGCTGGGCCACTGCCCCTTCCCGCCATGCACGTTCAGTCCGTCGTCTACACCCGCGACATGCCGGCCGTGAAGAGCGTCGGCCTCTTCGGCTCGCTCCGCCACCGGCGCGACTCCCAGCGGGCGGGCTTCGACGACGCGCTCTTCACCGACGCCGACTCGGTGATCTCCGAGGGCGGCACCTGGAACGTCGGCTTCGTCAAGGGAGATCAGGTCGTCTGGCCGGACGCCGAGTGCCTGGTCGGCACCACGATGGAGCTGCTGCGTCAGGCCCACCCGTCGTCGACCGCGACCGTGCGCCTGGGCGACCTCACCGACTTCGACGCCGCCTTCGCCACCAACATCGGCATCGGCGTCCGGGCGATCAGCGCGGTCGACGGCGTAACCTTCCCGGACACACACCCTGTGATCGGACAACTCCGTAAGGAGTACGCGGAGGTGCCAGTCGATCTACTGTAGTTGCCCCCAGCGAGGGGACGCTGGGCGCAATGGCTGTGGGGTGGAGGGCCGCGTTGGCGACCGTAGAGGTATGGACCGGTATCGAGGTCAAGGCGCTTCGGAAGGCGAAGCGGATGAGCATCGAGGCGTTCGCGGCTCACCTCGGCATCAGTGATCGCATGGTGTCGAAGTGGGAGTCGAGGGGCGCCGATATCACGCCCCGGCCGGTCAACCAGGCTGCTCTGGACACGTCGTTGGCCGCGTCCGGCCCCGAAGTCCACGAACGCTTCGTCCGGTTGACCGGCACCTCGGACGCCGTCCTCTCCGACCAGCGCGCGGAGACGGAACACGCGCTGCCCCGGCAACACCAGATCACGCACCCCGGCGACGGCAAGCGGATGGCCCTTGTCGAAGCCGGGGTGTTCCTCGCTGGCCCCGAGAAGAGGCCGATTTGGCTGCCGGACTTCTACATCGACGTCTTCCCGGTCACGAACTCGGACTTCTCCCGCTTCGTCGCGGCCACCGGGCACCCGGCGCCCCGCCACTGGCCCAAGGGGAAGTGCCCGGACAGCTTGTTCGACCACCCCGTTGTGTTCGTCACCTGGCACGACGCCACCGCGTACGCGCTCTGGGCGGGCAAGGTCCTGCCGACCAGTCAGCAGTGGGAGAAGGCCGCTCGTGGGCCTCGTGGCGACGCGCACCCCTGGGGTGATCAGCCCACCCCGGCGAAGTGCAACAGCCGGGAGAGCGGCATCGGCCGGACGACGCCGGTCAGCCGGTTCCACAGCGGCGTCAGCGCGTACGGCGTCTACGACCTCTGCGGCAACACCTGGGAGTGGTGTTCGGACGAATCCGAACCCGGACGGCGCGAACTCAAGGCCGGCGCCTTCACAAGCCCCTTCGCGCGGGCGACCCCATCCGCCTTCAACGACGCCGACGCGACCATGTTTGACGACGACACCGGCTTCCGCTGCTGCTTCGTGGAGGGCCAGCCGGCTTGATCGGGAACGCGGCGGCGATTGGAGCACCACTCCTGTTCGGGCGCCCGATAGCTGCCGACTGGTAGGGGTGGGCTCCATGTCCTGGTCGGCAGCATCGTCGGCCTGGAAGGGGTGCGACTGGGTGGTCTCATTGGCTCAGTCGATGAGACCACCCACAACCAACCACCTTCCATGCCGGGAGAGCCGAGTTCCCACGTGCCAATCGCGCCCGTGATCCGCACCGCACCCGCCAGACCGACTACCGCCGGTGGCGGTTGGTGTCGGCCGTGGGCGGTGCCGGCGGCCTGGGCGGCTGCACGATTGTGGTCGTCACGGGGGTGGTGGCGCGGTTGGTGGTGGTGCTCCTGGACCGGGCTGCGCGGGTGCGCAGTTCGTCCGGGGTCACAGCCGGTGCGGGGGTGGGGAGGTTGGCGTCGCGGCGGATGCGCCAGGTGAGGACGGCGGCGGGTGAGTCGGCGGTGGCGAGTTCGCGTCGTCCGGCGGCGTTGGTGAGCAGGGTGGTCGGGTTGTGGCCGGCGGCTTCGGCCTGGGCGAGGGTGGCGGCGAGGGCTGCCCAGTTGTCCTCGGCGAGGAGGCGGGTGGCCTGGTCGGCAAGCAGGGTGCGGCGGACCGTGTCGGCCTGCCGGTCGTGGTCGGGCTTTGGGAGGAGTCGGCCTTCGAGGGTGAGGTGGGCGATCGGCTTGGCCGCGTGCCGGGTGTAGGCGGCGCGAAGGTGTTCGGCCGCTGTGCGGGCGGCGTCGGCCTGGTGACGGTGGCCCTGGGCGGCGTGCCACTTGGCGATCACGATGGCGAGCAGCACGAAGCTGGTCAGGATCGTGGCGGCGGCTGTGCCGTCCTCGCCCTGGCCGGTGGCGGGACCGGCGTAGAGGAGTTCGCGGGCGGCGGAGCACATCGCGCGCAGGTCCGCGCCGACGGCGCGGGTGTGGGCGGTGCGGGCGTACTCCAGGGCCCGTGCGGCCTGGCTGATGGTGTTCATCGCAGCCTTCATGGCCCTTCGCCCGGAGGAGCAGGCCGAACTCCGCTACCGCGACGTCGAACTGAAGAAGGGAGTCGTGTGGATTCGCCGCGCGGCCTCCGAACTCTGCACCGGCGAACGGGCCGTGGGCGACCCAAGTCGGAGGCGGGCAAGCGGGCGCTCCGGATCCCTCCCGAGCTCCTGCTGGAGTTCGAGCGGCACCTGCGCTGGTACGCCCAGGAGGGAGAGGACGGCCTGCTCTTCGTCGGCGAACGCGGCGCCCCCCTTCAGCCGCTCGACCTTCGGCCGCAAGTGGCGTAAGGCCCGCAAGAAGCTGGGCCTCGACCACCTTCGCTTCTACGACCTCCGCCACACCGGCAACGTCCTCGCCGCCAGCACCGGTGCCAGCCTCCGGGACCTCATTGCCTTCATGGGCCACAACTCCCCCCGTGCCGCGCTGATCTACCAGCACTCCACCGAGGAGCAGCAGACCAAGATCTCCGACGGCATAAGCGCCGCCGTCGTCGACATCCGGAGCGCCCGGCGCTGGAAGGCTACGACGGACGGATCCGAGACGCTCGACATGCCCCGCCAGGCGTAACGCCAATCGGCTGTCCACCTGCGGGGCGGGTCACGGTAGCCCAACACCTGGCGCCCCGCCCCGTAAAGGGCGGGGCGCCATCGCGTTCTGCTACAACTTGCCTTCCCGTCACGGAAGAGGAAGCCGATGACTCATATACATCTCCTCGCCACAGCAGCAGCCGAGACGCCAGCGTGGTTGCAGATCGCGGTGTCGGCGTTCGGCGGTGGTGTTGTCGGCAGCCTCACCTCCACCGCGATCGCATCTGGCCGTGAAGGCCGTATAGCGCGGGCTCGCGTTCGGGAGCTTCTGTTCAATTGCGAGAACCTGCGCTGGGGAGATTCCGACTACCGCGAGTTTCAGCGCGCCTTGTCCGAGCTGGAGTCCGCGGCTCTGATAGCCCAGCTCCATCCGGCGGGCATCACCAGGTACGCCTACATCGCGCAGGTGGCGCGCGCCACCAACCTGCGGATACAGGACAACTTCCCGGACCATCCACGCGCGCTGCCTTCGGACCTGCACATGCTTGTTAATCACACCGTGCAGCTTGTGACATGGCCTCTTTGGCGCCGCTGGTACGGACGGCGCAGCTGGAAGCTTGCAGCCTGGAAGATCGATGACCCGACCGTGCGGCTTCGCAAGGAACATCCGGAGTGGGCGTGGGACTACCCGACGATGAAGCCCCTACGTCTCCAGAAGGAGCCAGGAGTCCTGCCCTGCCTCGTGCGGCTTTGCCCTCCGCTTTATCGCAGGCTTGTGGCCCGGAACTCCATGAAGCGGCAAGCCCGGATCATGCAGTCCGAAGGATTGAGCTAACGCCGGTGGGCTTCTGGCACGGATCTGGCACGGCAGGGGCGAATTGGTCTAGACAATGCGAAAGCCGCAGGTCGCTGACCTGCGGCTTTTCCGTATGGAGCGGGCGACGAGAATCGAACTCGCGCTCTAAGCTTGGGAAGCTCATGTTCTACCATTAAACTACGCCCGCCTGACGAGCCGTCAGTGACCGCTCGATCGCCTTCACTGTACCCCATGCGTGACGCCGCTTGCACGGGTGGCCCGGGGACGTGGCGGAGCGGGGTGGGGCGGGGGTGGGAGGCGTACTGTTTGGGCCGCGTGAGAGTGCTCCGGCGGGTGGGGTCGGGGCGGCGAGCCATGGTGTGGAATGTCCGGAACATCCCCTAATGTGACGCTGTCCCGGGGCCCGCTCCCCGGGGCGCGACGAGTACGGGTGAGTACTGGGTTAGGGATGGGAAGGGGATCGATGGAGCAGCGCACCGTCGTTCGTTGTGCCGAGGGGCACCTGTTCAGCACCACCACGTTCCCGATGCAGAACCTCGGACCCGGCCGGCTGGGGCCCGGCCGGCTGATCCGCTGTCCGCAGTGCGGACGGCTGAGGAGTTCGGTGTTGGCCGACGTGCGGGAGCTGTCCGCTCCGCAACTGGCCCGGGCGATGCGGCTGGAGGCCGCGGAGTTCCTGGCCTGACGGCCGGCGCGAGGACGGAAGGGGCCCCGGGCGGATTCGTCCGGGGCCCCGTCGTGCACGTAACCTCGAAGCGTGCTGCTCTCTGACAAGGACATCCGGACCGAAATCGACCTGGGCCGGGTCGTCATCGACCCGTTCGACCCGACGATGATCCAGCCCTCCAGTATCGACGTGCGCCTCGACCGCTTCTTCCGCGTGTTCGAGAACCACAAGTACCCGCACATCGACCCCTCCGAGGAGCAGCCGGACCTCACCCGGCTGGTCGAGCCCGACGGCGACGAGGCGTTCATCCTGCACCCCGGCGAGTTCGTGCTGGCCTCGACGTACGAGGTCATCACCCTGCCCGAGGACGTCGCCTCCCGGCTGGAGGGCAAGTCGAGCCTCGGCCGCCTGGGCCTGCTGACGCACTCCACGGCCGGCTTCATCGACCCCGGCTTCAGCGGCCACGTCACGCTGGAGCTGTCGAACGTCGCGACGCTGCCGATCAAGCTGTACCCGGGCATGAAGATCGGGCAGCTCTGCCTGTTCCGGCTCTCCTCGCCGTCGGAGCACCCGTACGGCTCGGAGCGCTACGGCTCGCGCTACCAGGGCCAGCGCGGCCCGACGCCGTCGCGCTCCTTCATGAACTTCCACCGCACCCGGGTCTGAACCGGACGGAGTGCACGCACGGCGGGGGGGGCCCCCCCGCGCCGGGGGGGGGGGCCCGGGGGGGGGGGGGGGCCGGGCGGAGGGGCCCCCGGGGGGGGCCGGGGGGGGGGCCCC
>NZ_JBHYWI010000058.1:0-33515 GCF_042751525.1 Kitasatospora sp. NPDC059408 | reverse complement strand
GTTCTCCCGCGTCGGGTCCCCCCCCGGGCGGGGCGCCCCCGCCCGCCCGGGGGGCCCCCGCCCGTGGCGTTCTGGGGCCCGGTCCTCAGGCCCGGCCGGTGCGCCCGGTCCTCAGGCCCGCTTCGGGCGGGTGACGGCGACGAGCTCGGTGCCGTCCTCGGACAGCCGCAGCTCGGTGCGGAGCTCGGCCAGCTCGCCCAGGTGGTGCAGGTGGGTGCCGCCGCAGGAGATCTGCGCGCCGCCCTCGGGCAGCTCGCAGTGCCACTGGCGGCGGGCGGTGAGCTCGGGGCCCGGCACCTCGATGCGGACGGCGGCGTCGGCGGCGACCCAGGCGGCCAGCTGCGCGTTGACGGCCTCGGTGACGGCGGGCAGGGCGTCGGCGAGGGCGGACAGCTCGTCGGTGGCGTCGGCCGTGAAACCCTTCTTCTTGAGCGACTTGCCGAGCCGGTAGGTGTCCGTGCTGGCCTCGGTGTCCATCACCGAGGTGGCCATCGCGAGGCTGTCGAAGTCCGGGTGGCCGAGGGCGTCGGCGCGGCCCGGGTCCTTGCGCCAGCGCGGGGCGAGCGCGGCGTTGAGGGCGAGGGCGAGCAGGTGGCAGCCGCTGTGCGAGGCGCTGAGGGCGGCGCGGCGCTCGGCGTCGACGGCGAGCACGGCCGTGCGGCCGACGAGGTCGCCCGGGTCGGCGGCGACGACGTGCAGGACGAGCCAGGACCACTCCTCGTCGCCGCGCCGCACCGGGATGTCGGCGCCGACCAGCGGCGCGCCGCCGTCCGGGCCGACCGCGCCGGTCAGGCAGTCGACGACGGCCAGCTCGGCGCCGTCCACGGTGAGCGTGCCGAGGTCGGCGGGCTGGTCGGGCCAGGTGTGGTCGAGCGGGTGGAACGGCGTCGCCGCAGTGACGACGGCGTACCGGCCGTCGGCGAGCGGGTGCACCGCGAGCACCGGGGACTCGCCGGTCACCGCCCCGGCCGGGAAGCTGACGTGGGTGGTGGGGAGGGTCATGCCTGGCTCCGGTGGGTGGTCGCGGCCGACGGGGGACGGACCCCGGTTCGCGGGGCCCGTCCACCATTCTGCCGTCCGCCCCGCCGCCGTCCGGCGGTCAGCCCAGGGTCGGCAGCTTGATCAGCACCAGCAGCGCGAGCAGTTGGACGGCCGCGGCGCCCGCCGCCTTGCCCCAGGGCAGGTCGTGCACCCGGCGGACCATCGTGGTCAGCAGGAACGCGCAGAACGCCCAGGTGGCCCAGCCGACGACCTGCACGACCGCGCTGCCGGAGGGCAGCACCAGGGCGAGCAGCAGCCGGGGCGCGTCGGTCAGCCAGCCGATCAGCGCGGCCAGGCCGACCGTCGACTTCCACGGGCCGTCCCCGCCGAGCTGGCGGGCCAGCGCGTAGGTGACCGCGCCGAAGATCGCGCCGGTGACGGTGAAGCCGAGCGCGGCGGCGGCCATGCCGGTCAGCGCGACGGTGAAGGTCGAGTTGACGATGTCGTTGTGCGTCAGGCCGATGCCGAGCACCGCGAGCGCGCCGTAGAGGAGCGAGACGGTGAGGGCGGGCAGCCAGACCTGGTGGTCACGGGTGCGGTCGAAGGTCGCGGCCGGCGCGCGGACGATGCCGAGGAGCAGCTCGCGCCAGTGCGGGCGCGGCCCGGAGACGTGCGGCGACGACTGGCCGCCGGCCCGGTAGACGGCGACGTTGTCGTGGCCGTACGGCGGCTGCGGCTCCCCCTGGGGGTATCCGTAGCCCTGCTCGCCGTAGCCCTGGTCCCCGTACCCCTGGTCGCCGTAGCCCTGGTCGCCGTAGCCCTGGTCGTAGTGGCCTGGAGCCTGCCGGCCCTGCCCCTGGTACCCCTGCGTCGGGTAGTCCTGGTACGGGGGCTGCCCCGCGTACGGGTCCCCGCCGGTCGGGAAGGACCGGGTGTTCCCGGGCCGGTCGGCGGCGTACGGGTCGTGCGGAGCGACCCCCTGGTGCGGGGCCGTGAAGTACTCCGGCCCGTCCGTCTGCCCGTGCCCCCCGGGCGCCCCCGCCGGTGGCGGAGGGGCCGACCACCCGCCGTGGGGGTCGGCGCCCTGACCGCTGTCGTATCGATTACCAGCCACGTTCCGAAGGTACCCGTCCGGCCCAGTCCGCGTACGCCCCGGACGGAGCCGGGGCCGGTTTGCAGCGAGCCTGAGACGAACGGGGCCGGAAGCGGGCGTCAGCGCTGCGCGGTGACGGTCGGACCGTGGACGGCCGCCGCGGCCGAGGCGCCGGCCGGGCAGCCGCCCGGGCCGGCCGAGGTGCGGACGGCGCCGACCGGCAGCAGCGTGCCGCAGGCGATCCGGATGCCGTTCGGCAGCTCGTTGTCGGACTCGACGATCGCGCCGTCGCCGATCACCGCGCCGTCCAGGGCCGAGCGGTCCCCGACGGTCGCGAAGGCACCCACGATGGAGTCCTTGACCAGGGTGTCCGGGCCGATGACGGCGCCGGGCAGGATGACGCTGCCCTCGACGATCGCGCCGGCCTCGACCACCGCGCCCTCGGACACGACGGTGCCGCCGCTGAGCACCGCGCCGGGGTGGACGGTCGCGCCGGGCAGCAGCAGGGCGTCGCCGGTCGGGCCGGGGACGGCCGGGGAGTCGACCTTGCCGAGGACGAGGTCGGCCGAGCCGCGGACGAACGCGCCCGGGGTGCCGAGGTCCAGCCAGTACGAGGTGTCGACGACGCCGCGCAGCAGCGCGCCGGTGGCGAGCAGCTCGGGGAAGGTCTCGCGCTCGACGGACACCTCCCGGCCGGCCGGGATGCGGTCGATGACGGACCGGGTGAAGACGTAGCAGCCGGCGTTGATCTGGTCGGTGACGATCTGCTCGGGCGTCTCCGGCTTCTCCAGGAACTCCAGCACCCGCCCGTCCGCGTCGGTCGGCACGAGGCCGAAGGCGCGCGGGTCCTCCACCCGGGTGAGGTGCAGGGTGACGTCGGCCCCGGCGGCCACGTGGCCGTCGCGCAGGGCGGCGATGTCCACGCCGGACAGGATGTCGCCGTTGAAGACGAGGACCGGCTCGTCCGGGCCGCAGGTGAGCCCGGAGGCGGCGTTGCGGATGGCGCCGCCGGTGCCGAGCGGCTCGCGCTCGGTCAGGTAGACCAGCTCGATGCCGTACGGGGTGCCGTCCTGGAAGTGGTCCTCGAAGACCTCGGCCAGGTAGGAGGTGGCGAGCACCACGCGGGTGACTCCGGCGGCCGCGGCGCGGGCCAGCTGGTGCGCGATGAAGGGGACGCCCGCCACCGGCAGCATGGGCTTGGGGGTGTGGGTGGTCAGCGGACGCAGTCGCGTGCCCTTACCACCGACCAGCATGATCGCCTCGGTCATGGTCTGCGCTGTTCCCCTTGTGGTCTCTGCGGCCCGGCCCGGCGGGCCGCACCTCTCTTCGTCCGTATGGACCCGTCCGCCCACCGGCCGTCCGGCCGTGGTCCGGCCGTGGTCCGGGTGTCCGGAACGGGTCGACCGGCCCGCGGGCCGGTCTGGCCTACTGTATTTCCTTCCAACCGAATGCCCGTCCGGCGGCTGTGCGATTGGCATCACTCGCCCGCCGCCGGGGCCTGCGGGGCAGCGCCGCCGAGGCCCCAAAAGCCCGGCCCGGCGGAGCGCTTTCGCGGCGGCCGCCGGGCCGGGCAGTTGTAGCAGAACTGTCGAACAGGGGCCGCTACGCGTCCACCGTCGCGGGCTCCTCGGTCTCGGCCGGCGGGGTCGCCTTGACCGAGTCGAGCAGCAGCTGGGCCACGTCGACCACCTTCAGGTGCTCCTTGGCCGCGCCCTCGTTCTTCTTGCCGTTGACCGAGTCGGAGAGCATCACCAGGCAGAACGGGCAGGCGGTGGAGACGATGTCCGGGTTGAGCGACAGCGCCTCGTCCACGCGCTCGGTGTTGATCCGCTTGCCGATGCGCTCCTCCATCCACATGCGCGCACCGCCGGCGCCGCAGCAGAAACCGCGCTCCTTGTGCCGGTGCATCTCCTGCTGGCGCAGACCCGGGACCTTGTCCATGATCTCGCGCGGCGGGCTGTAGACCTTGTTGTGGCGGCCCAGGTAGCAGGGGTCGTGGTAGGTGATCAGGCCCTCGACCGGGTTGACCGGGACGAGCTTGCCCTCGTCGATCAGGTGCTGCAGCAGCTGGGTGTGGTGGATGACCTCGAAGTGGCCGCCCAGCTGCGGGTACTCGTTGGCGATGGTGTTGAAGCAGTGCGGGCAGGTGGCGACGATCCGCTTGACCGGGGCGTCCTCCAGGGCCGCGTTCAGCGTCTCCACGTTCTGCGCGCCGAGCATCTGGAAGAGGAACTCGTTGCCCAGGCGGCGGGCGGAGTCACCGGTGCAGGACTCCTCCTTGCCGAGGATCGCGAACTTCACGCCCGCGGTGTGCAGCAGCTCGGCGAAGGCCTTGGTGGTCTTCTTGGCGCGGTCCTCCAGGGCGCCGGCGCAGCCGACCCAGTAGAGGTACTCGACCTCGGCGGGGTCGATGTCCTCGCCGATCACCGGCACCTCGATGCCGGTCTCCTTCTTGAGCTCCTTGACCCAGTCGAGGCGGGCCTTGGTGGCCATGCCCCACGGGTTGCCCTTGTTCTCCAGGTTCTTGAGCATCGTCCCGGCCTCGGTCGGGAACGAGGACTCGATCATCACCTGGTAGCGGCGCATGTCGACGATGTGGTCGATGTGCTCGATGTCCACCGGGCACTGCTCGACGCAGGCGCCGCAGGTGGTGCAGGACCACAGGACGTCCGGGTCGATGACGCCGTTCTCCTCGGCGGTGCCGATCAGCGGGCGCTCGGCCTCGGCGAGGGCGCCCGCCGGGACGTCCTTGAGCTGCTCGGCGGTCGCCTTCTCGGTGCCCTCCATGTCCTTGCCGCCACCGGCGAGCAGGTACGGGGCCTTGCCGTAGACGTGCTCGCGCAGGCTCATGATGAGCAGCTTCGGCGACAGCGGCTTGCCGGTGTTCCAGGCCGGGCACTGCGACTGGCAGCGGCCGCACTCGGTGCAGGTGGAGAAGTCGAGGATGCCCTTCCAGGAGAAGTGCTCGACCTGGGAGACGCCGAAGACGGCGTCCTCGGCCGGGTCCTCGAAGTCGATCGGCTGGCCGCCGGAGGTCATCGGACGGAGGGCGCCGAGTGCGGTGCCGCCGTCCTCCTCGCGCTTGAAGTAGATGTTGAAGAAGCCGAGGAAGCGGTGCCAGGCCACGCCCATCGAGGGGTTGAGGCCGATGGTGGTCGCCCAGGCGAAGGAGATGCAGATCTTCAGCATCGCGAAGAGCCAGATCAGGTTCTCCAGCGTGCCGTGCGACAGGCCGCTCAGCGCGGAGGTGATCGGGTACGAGACGAGGTGCGCCGGGCCGTACGAGTCGACGCCGTTGAGGGCGCCCTCCAGGGCGCGCAGCATCAGGATGCACAGGCCGATGCCGAGGATCGTGTACTCGACGTAGAAGGCCTGCCAGGCGATCGAGCCGGCGAAGCGGGACTTGCGTCCGGAGCGCGACGGCAGGCTCATCAGCCGGATCACCATCAGGGTCAGGATGCCCAGGGTGGTGAGGGTGCCGACGAGCTCGACGAAGAGCTGCCAGATCATCCAGTGCCCGATGACCGGCAGCTCGAACTCGGCGTCGAAGAGCTGGCCCATCGCGTTGACGATGGTCAGGACCAGGCTGAAGAAGCCGACCGCGACGAACCAGTGCGCGATGCCGACGATCCCCCAGCGGTTCATCCTGGTGTGGCCGATGAACTCGACCGCGACGGTCTTCACGCGCCGGGCGGGCTTGCCGAAGCGGGTGGTGTCCGGCGCGCCGGTCAGCACCACCTTGAAGATGTGCCACGCCGCACGAAGGGCGAGCGCGGTGCCGATCACGAACGTGACCAGCGAGATGACGATCGCTGCTAGCTGCATCGGCTCCGTCTCCTGCGGCTTGCGGTTGAGCAGTCCGGGTTCTACGTCTTTACCAAGGGAGTGTACTCGTCGGTAACTTGCCGGGCCGACGGCCCGGACATTACCGCTCGTCAACAGTTCTCCAGAAGGTTCCCAAGGTATGGCGGCAGTCACGTAACTCCACTCCCGCCACCTCGGCCGGGGCGGCCGTCACTCCGACCGGGGACACCGCGGGCCCCGCGACCGCCGCCCGAGAGGACCGGCATCAGCAAAGTTGAGTGCTACCGACTCATAGCTGTTGACGCCGCCCGGCGGGTCATGCATCCTTGAGCCCGTAAAGCTCAACTCTTCCGTGGAGGTATCTACGATGGCACGCGCGGTCGGCATCGACCTCGGTACGACGAACTCGGTCGTCAGCGTTCTGGAGGGTGGCGAGCCCACCGTCATCACGAACGCCGAGGGCGCGCGGACCACGCCGTCCGTCGTCGCTTTCGCGAAGAACGGCGAGGTCCTGGTCGGCGAGGTGGCCAAGCGCCAGGCGGTCACCAACGTCGACCGCACCATCCGCTCGGTCAAGCGCCACATGGGCACCGGGTGGAAGATCAACCTGGACGGCAAGGACTTCAACCCCCAGCAGATCAGCGCCTTCATCCTGCAGAAGCTGAAGCGGGACGCGGAGGCCTACCTGGGCGAGACCGTCACCGACGCGGTCATCACCGTCCCGGCGTACTTCTCGGACTCCGAGCGCCAGGCCACCAAGGAGGCCGGTGAGATCGCGGGCCTCAACGTCCTGCGCATCGTCAACGAGCCGACCGCGGCCGCCCTGGCCTACGGCCTGGACAAGGACGACCAGACCATCCTGGTCTTCGACCTCGGCGGCGGCACCTTCGACGTCTCCCTGCTGGAGATCGGCGACGGGGTCGTCGAGGTGAAGGCCACCAACGGTGACAACCACCTCGGTGGCGACGACTGGGACCAGAAGGTCGTCGACCACCTGGTCAAGGTCTTCCAGTCCGGCCACGGGGTCGACCTGTCCAAGGACAAGATGGCCCTGCAGCGTCTGCGCGAGGCCGCCGAGAAGGCCAAGATCGAGCTGTCCTCGTCCTCCGAGACCTCGATCAACCTGCCCTACATCACGGCCTCCGCCGAGGGCCCGCTGCACCTGGACGAGAAGCTCACCCGCGCCCAGTTCCAGCAGCTGACCTCCGACCTGCTGGAGCGCTGCAAGATCCCGTTCCACAACGTGATCAAGGACGCCGGCATCTCGCTCGCCGAGATCGACCACGTCGTCCTCGTCGGCGGCTCGACCCGCATGCCGGCCGTCGCCGAGCTCGTCAAGGAGCTGACCGGCGGCAAGGACGCCAACAAGGGCGTCAACCCGGACGAGGTCGTCGCCATCGGCGCCTCGCTCCAGGCCGGTGTCCTCAAGGGCGAGGTCAAGGACGTCCTGCTGCTCGACGTCACCCCGCTGTCCCTCGGCATCGAGACCAAGGGCGGCATCATGACCAAGCTGATCGAGCGCAACACCACGATCCCGACCAAGCGCTCCGAGATCTTCACCACGGCCGAGGACAACCAGCCGTCCGTGCAGATCCAGGTCTACCAGGGCGAGCGCGAGATCGCCGCGTACAACAAGAAGCTCGGCATGTTCGAGCTGACCGGCCTCCCGCCGGCGCCGCGCGGCCTGCCGCAGATCGAGGTCACCTTCGACATCGACGCCAACGGCATCATGCACGTCGCCGCCAAGGACCTCGGCACCGGCAAGGAGCAGAAGATGACCGTCACCGGCGGCTCCTCGCTGCCGAAGGACGAGGTCGACCGCATGCGCCGCGAGGCCGAGCAGTACGCCGAGGACGACCACAAGCGCCGCGAGGCCGTCGAGACCCGCAACTCCGCCGAGCAGCTCGTCTACTCGACCGAGAAGTTCATCGCGGACAACACCGACAAGCTCCCGGCCGACGTCAAGACCGAGGTCGAGACCGCCATCGGCGAGCTCAAGGAGGCCCTGAAGGGCGAGGACATCGCGAAGATCCGCGAGGCCTCGGAGAAGGTCTCCACCACCGCGCAGAAGCTCGGCCAGGCCCTCTACGCCAACGCCGACGCCGCCGGTGCCGCCGCCGGGGACTCCGCCGCCCAGGGCAAGGACGACGACGTCGTCGACGCCGAGATCGTGGACGACGAGAAGCACGACAAGCCCAAGGGCGGCGCGGCATGACGGACAAGACGCAGGGCGGCAAGCCCGGCGACGACTCCGCCGCCGAGGAGGCCGTGATCAAGGCCGCCGAGGAGGCCGCCGCGGCCGGCTCCGGCGACGCGTCGGACGAGCTGGCCGCCGCCAAGCGCGAGGCCACCGAGCGCACCGCGGACCTCCAGCGCCTCCAGGCCGAGTACCAGAACTACCGCAAGCGGGTCGAGCGCGACCGGCTCACGGTCCGCGAGATCGCGGTCTCCAACATCCTGGAGTCCCTGATCCCGGTCCTGGACGACATCGGCCGCGCCCGCGAGCACGGCGAGGTCACCGGCGGCTTCAAGTCCGTCGCCGACTCCCTGGAGACGGTCGTCGCCAAGCTGGGCCTCCAGCAGTTCGGCAAGGAGGGCGAGCCCTTCGACCCGACCATGCACGAGGCGCTGATGCACAGCTACTCCTCGGACGTCACCGAGGACACCTGCGTGCAGATCCTCCAGCCCGGCTACCGGATCGGCGAGCGGATCATCCGCCCGGCGATGGTCGCGGTCGCGGAGCCCCAGCCGGGCACCCAGACCACGGCCGGGCCGGACACCGACACCGCCAAGTCCGAGAAGTCGGACAAGGCCGACGGTGGCAAGGACAGCTGACGACCTGTGACGGGCGCACGCCCGTCCCAGTAGATGAACCAGTGCGCTGCGGAGTCGTACGCCGGTCAGTACGGCGATCGGCTCCGCAGCGCACTGTCGGCAACAGGCCCGCGCGGCCGGGCTGTTGACAACGCAGTGCCGCGGGCTGTTGACAAGGCAGTGACGATGGACATCGGGAGGTGGCGCAAGCCATGAGTGGCAAGGACTTTGTCGAGAAGGACTATTACAAGGTCCTCGGCGTGCCCAAGGACGCCACCGCCACCGAGATCAAGAAGACCTACCGGAAGCTGGCGCGCGAGTTCCACCCGGACGCCAACAAGGGCGACGCCAAGGCCGAGGAGCGCTTCAAGGACATCTCCGAGGCGTACGACGTCCTGTCCGACGAGAAGCGCCGCAAGGAGTACGACGAGGCCCGCAGCCTCTTCGCCAACGGCGGCTTCCGCGCCGGCGGGCCCGGCACCGGCAACTACAGCTTCGACTTCGGCGACCTCTTCAGCGGCACCCAGGGCGGCAGCGGCGGCATCGGCGACGTCTTCGGCGGCCTCTTCAACCGCGGCGGCCGGCAGGCCCAGCCCCGGCGCGGCGCCGACGTCGAGACCGAGGTCACCCTCTCCTTCGAGGAGGCCGTCGACGGCGCGACCGTCCCGCTGCGGATGACCAGCCAGGCCCCCTGCCGCGTCTGCAACGGCACCGGCGCCAAGTCCGGCACCACCCCGCGGGTCTGCCCGACCTGCGTCGGCGCCGGCACCGTCAGCCGGGGCCAGGGCGCGTTCGCGCTCTCCGAGCCCTGCAAGGACTGCAAGGGCCGCGGCATGATCGTCGACGACCCCTGCACCGACTGCCACGGCAGCGGCCGGGCCAGCTCCGCCCGCACCATGCAGGTCCGCATCCCGGCCGGCGTCCAGGACGCCCAGCGCATCCGGCTCAAGGGCAAGGGCGCCCAGGGCGAACGGGGCGGCCAGCCCGGCGACCTCTACGTCACCGTGCACGTCGACGCCCACCCCGTCTTCGGCCGCAAGGGCGACAACCTCACCGTGACCGTCCCGGTCACCTTCCCCGAGGCGGCGCTCGGCGGCACCATCGAGGTGCCCACACTCGGCGGCCCCGCCGTGAAGCTCAAGCTGCCCCCGGGCAGTGCCAACGGCCTCACCATGCGGGCCCGCGGCAAGGGCGCCACCCGCAAGGACGGCACCCGCGGCGACCTCCTCGTCACCGTCGAGGTCGTGGTGCCGCAGCACGTCACCGGCGACGCGCTGTCCGCCCTGGAGCAGTACCGCGAGGCCACCGCCTCCGACGACCCGCGAGCCGCCCTGTTCCGGGCGGCGAAGGGAGCGTGACGACCAGATGTCCCCGATGACCCCGATGACCCCCGACGGCCCGATCGGCCCGATCGGCCCGGGCCTCGGCGAAGGCCTGCCCGGCGACGGCCGCCGCCCCCGGCGCGCCGCGGCGCCGCCCCAGTACGTGCTCACCGAGGACACCCCGGTGTACGTGATCTCGGTGGCCGCCGAACTCTCCGGCCTGCACCCGCAGACCCTGCGCCAGTACGACCGCCTCGGCCTGGTCTGCCCCGACCGCACCGCCGGCCGCGGCCGCCGCTACTCGGCCCGCGACATCCAGCAGCTGCGCGAGGTCCAGCGGCTCTCGCAGGACGAGGGCATCAACCTGGCCGGCATCAAGCGGATCATCGAGCTGGAGAACCAGGTCACCGCCCTCCAGTCGCGCATCGCCGAACTCGCGGACTCCCTGGAGGGCGCCGCCGCCGCCCTCCAGCAGCGCGAAGCCGCCGTCCACGCCTCCTACCGCCGCGACCTCGTCCCGTACCAGCCCCCGACCCCCCAGTCGAGCGCCCTGGTCGTCTGGCGCCCGAAGCGCTGACTCGGCTGAACACCCAGCCCGGCCGCCGGTTCCCTCCTGTTCGGGGGGTGCCGGCGGCTTACTTGTGGTGAGAGGGTGCCAATCGAAGCGTCACTCCGCAATGGTGGAACAATGCCCGGTTCCGGATCCCGCGCCGGGATCTAGGATCACCGATGGGGCTCGAGTGCAGCCATAGGGCAGGTTCGGTCGTCAAGAAGGAGTCGTGAATGAACGGGAGGAACGACGCCATTCCGGGTGTCGGTGCACCGGGCACTCTCTCCACCGGAGCGCACGACCTCTACCTCGCGGCAATCCGGGCGCACGGTCGGATAGCCCGCAGTGAAATCGAGGAGCACGACTACAGCCACCTCAGCGAGCTGTTGGACATCGGTCTCCTCACTCCCGACATGGATGATCCGCAGATTCTGGTCGCGGTCGATCCACAACAGCTCGCCACCGGGCTGAGCGCCCTCTGGCAACGCCAGGCACTCGCGCTGCTGTCCCGCGCGATAGCCGTCCCCGGCGACCTTCAGGGTCTCGCGGACGCGTTTCACCGTCCGGAACCGTCCGGCGGAATTATCGAGTACGTCCGCGGCAAGGCACTGATCAGCCAACGGATCAACCACGCCGTGACCACTGCGAAAGAGGAGATACTCGCGGCCCAGCCGGGCGGCCCGCGGCCGCCGGACGTTCTGTCCCGCGTGCTCGACGACGACCTGGCCGACCTCGAACGCGGTATTGCGGTGCGGACCATCTACCATCCGAGCACCAGGTACCACGCCCCCACCCGGGACTACGTCGCGAAGATCACCGAGGCCGGCGGGCGGTTCCGCACCCTCGACGAGCCGTACACCAGGCTGATCATCGTGGACCGGCAGCTGGCCGTCATCCCGGTCGCGGAGGACCTCAATCTGGCGGCCTTCATCCACGACCCCGCCGTCATCCACTTCCTCGTCCACGAGGTGTTCGAGCGCAACTGGAACCGCGGACTGGACTTCACCGGTGGACGAACCGTGCCGCAACAGGTCGTGTCACGGATGCGCCAGACCATCATCGACCTCCTGCTCGAAGGCACGAACCACAGAGTCATCGCCCGCCGCCTCGGCATCAGCGAACGCACCCTCGCCCGCCATCTGGCCGAGATGCGGGAGGACTACAACGTCGAATCGCTGTTCCAACTCGGTTGGGCGCTGGCGCGTTCGTCACAAGAGACCGACGAATCGCCATGCCTCCCCGCCGCTTCCGGCAGCGCATAACGATTCGTCAGTCTCATTCTGTCATGTCCACTGGTGCTCGCCGTCCAAAGCGGTACCCGACGCCTGATTCGAAGTCGCACTAACATCGACCCCAAGCCCGACATGATTGACATGGGCAGATCCATCGGCATCATGACCGGTGACAAGCAGTCCGAAGCCCAGCACGGTAAGGACGCCCGCAGATATCGCTACCGCAGCCGTCTTGGCGACCTGACGCAGACGAGACACGCGCACACCCCAATCCTCTTCAGTGGCCTGTCAGTCGAATGAACAGGCGGCAGACAATCAAACGCTCAGATCGTGCCACACGCCCTATCTGACTGTCACCGTCGCGCCCAGGCGGAAGAGGGTGTCATCTCTCTGCCATGCAGACGGATGCCACCGTGCATCGGTGGACTGCCGACCCTGCTCGATGGACGATCAACTGACGTCCTCACGCCACGCTGCCAAGATCCTCCCTCTCGGCAGTCGCGCCAGGACAAGCGTCGAAATAGTGATAAACCCGTCCGATTTCCCCCCGTTCCAATCTCCAAGCCAAGCGTCGGCGGCGAGCAACCGAGTGCCAATGCCTTCCCCCGGAGTCGACATGACCGAGCCCTACCTGCGTCACCACGACAGCCAGGCCACCGAAGGCCGGCGTGCACGTGTGTTTCTGGCCGCACCGCTGATGCGGCTGACCGGGCCCGCGGACAGCGTGGTGACGCTCGCCAGCCGGACGCGGCTGACCACGCTGCGCACCACGCTCCTCCGCAGCGGGGCCGCCGTGTACAGCGCGCACCACAGCGACGCCTGGACCGTCGCCGGGCGGGCGCCGGAACCGCGGGTTCCGTCGGACTTCCGGGCGCTGCAGTCGGCGGACCTGGTGTTCGCCTACGTCGGCGCCCCGCTGTCGGCCGGGGTGAGCCTGGAGCTGGGCTGGGCCTCCGCGCTGCGCAAGCCGATCGTCCTCCTCGTCGACGAGGCCATCACGCACAACCCGCTGATCGCCACCATCGAGCAGGTCGCCCCCGTCCTGCCGCTGGTCTTCGACGACACCTGGTCGCAGGAGGCGCTCAACCACACCGTGGAGACGGCGCTCGACTGGGCCGGCATGGCGCTGTCGCTGCGCGAGGGCTTCTGGACCGCCCCCGGCGAGCAGTTCAACGTCCCCCGTCAGCAGCCCCCCGTGGCCGGCCGGGCCGGCTTCTGGCCGTCGGGCGCCGCCACCGGCTGACCCGCGGTCATCCACCGGACTCCCCCGTCCGGGATCCCCGCATCTGCCGGCCCGGCTGGAACAGCGTCTCCGCGTCGTACAGCTCACGCAGCCGGGCGATGTGACCGGCCACGGTCCGCTCGTCGACCCCATGCGGCCCGCGATCGCCCGCTGCGTGAGCCCCTGCGCCAGCAGGCGGCCGCCGTCCCGCGGGATCGCGCGGTAGGGCGCGCGGGCGGACTCGTCCGGGAGGGCTTCGGACAGGGTCGGGTCACCCATCGGCGTCGCCCTTCAGTTGCCAGCCGAGTTGGAAGAGGGTCCGGGCGCCGTAGCGCTCGCGCAGGCGGGCGAGGTGGCCGGCGACGGTGCGTTCGCTGAGGCCGAGGCGGGTGGCGACGGCGCGCTGGGTGAGGCCCTTGCTCAGCAGCGTGGTGACCCGGTCGGCGGTGCGGCCGGGGGCGGCGCTCGACCAGTCGGTGACGTCGGCCCTGGCCCAGTCGCGTTCGAAGACGGCGACCAGGGCGGCGACGGCGGCGGGCTCGGTGATGAAGGCGGCGACGTCGTGGCCGGGGTGGACGGAGACGACGGCGGTCCGCCGGTCGACGACGAGCATCCGCTGGAACGGCTCGTTCAGGACCCGGACCAGCGAGCCGTGCCGGGTCACCTCCTTCGCGTAGGCGATCACGTGGGGCTGCCGGCGGGCGACGGGCTGGTAGAGCGTCCGGATCCGGCGGCCGCTGGTCAGCAGCGCGACGTCCTGGTGGAGCGCGAGTTCGAGGGTGACCGGCTGCCGGGTGCCGGGCTGGGCGGTGAGCACCTCCTCGCCGCACTCGGACAGGACCCGGGAGAGCCGCAGGCGGATGGCGTCCTGGCCCTCGACGTACGCGGCCCCGCCCGTGGGGGAGGCCGCCCGGGGTGCGGCGTCGTAGGCGTGGGAGAGCGGGGCGAGGGCGGCCGGGAGCCGTTCGGCGTGGACGAGCAACCGGGTGGCACGGGTGCGCAGTTCGGTGCCGAGGCGGTCGCCGACGGAGCGCGGGTCGACGGCCGTGTAGCCGGTGGCCGTCGGGGCGAGCAGGCCGCGGGCGACGAGGACCGCGAGGGTGGGGCGGTCCGCGGGGGCGAGGTCGTCGGGGCGCAGGTGTCCGCCGCGGCGGACCGCGGTGAGGTAGAGCGCCCGCTCGGCGGCAGTCGGCTCGTCCGCCCACCTCTCCCCCGGCCTCGGCGGCCGGGAGGTACCCCCACCGCTCGGCAGGGGCATTCGCCCATGCGCATCCTTTGAAACGTGAGCTCGCTGAGCTCGCTCATCGGTCATCGCGGGAGCCTCGCATCAGCCAGCCGAGCTGGAAGAGGGTCTGGGCGCCGTAGCGGTCGCGCAGGCGGGAGATGTGGGCGGCGACGGTGCGTTCGCTGAGGCCGAGGCGGGTGGCGACGGCGCGCTGGGTGAGGCCGCGGGCGAGCAGGCGGCCGACCCGGTCGGGGGTGCTGCGGGCGGGGCCGTGGCCGAGGGCGGCGGCGGCCTCGGTGGTGTCGGCGCGGGCCCAGTCCCGCTCGAACGCGCCGACCAGGAAGGTGATGGCGGCGGGGTCGGTGATGAAGGCGGCGGTGCTGTTGTCCTCGCTGGCGGAGATCACGGCGACGGTGCGGTCGAAGACGATGAGCCGCTGGAAGGGCTCGTCGAGGACGCGGATGAGCGAGCCGTGCCGGGTGACCTCGTCGGCGTAGGCGAGGGCGGACTGGTCGGCGAACGCGACCGGCTGGTAGATGGTGCGCAGCGAGCAGCCGCGCTGCAGGAGTTGGACGTCCTGGAGCCGGGCGACCTGGAGCGTGTCGGCGGGCCGGTGGCCGGGCTGGGCGGTGAGGACCTCGGCGCGGCAGTCGGAGACGAGCTGGGAGATCCGCTGGCGGATGTGGACGTGGCCCTCGACGTAGACGGCGCCGCCGGCCCGGCCGGGCGGGCGGGGCATCGCGTCGTAGGCGCGGGTGAGGCCGTCGAGGGCGCCGGGCAGGTTCTCGGCGCGGACCAGGAGCCGGGTGGCCTCGCTGCGCAGTTCGGCGCCGAGGCGGTCGGTGACGGAGCGCGGGCTGACGGCGGTGTAGCAGGCGTCCATCGCGTTGGGCATCAACAGGCCGATGTCGACGAGCTGTTGGATGGCGGCGTGGTCGGTCTCGTGGACGCCGGTGAACGGGATCCGGCCGCCTTCGGCGAGGATCGAGAGGTAGAGCCGGCGGGCCGCGTCGTCGGGCTCGCCCGCTCCGGTGAGGCCCCCGGTGCCCGCGAAGCCCGCGTCGGCCGCGAAGCCCTCGCCGCCGGTGAAGCCACCCGCGTACTGGCCGTGGTCCGGTGCGACCGCCGGTTCCGCCGTCACGTCGAACTCTCCCTGCCGGACGCCTTTCGGACGGGCCCGCCCCCGTGTCCCGCGTCCCCGTCGTTTCCGTCGTCTCCGGCCGCGAGGGCCCGGCGGTCACGGTACCGGGCGGCGGGCGGACCCCTGGGCCCGGGTGCCGTCGCACACCGGACGCCCAGGGGCCGCCTTGCCACGCCATGCCAAGGCGCTTCCGGCGAGGCGGAGCAGCAACGCCTCGCCGGCTCCGGTTCCGGGGGCCATCACCACACATGGCGTCCCGGCCGGCGCTCTTCCCCCCGTTGTGCGGGGACGTGATGTCCCGCATCCACTTTTGAAGAGCAAGTCGCCACCATCGGGCCGCGGTTGCCCGGACGACTTGGCGTGACTCCACCATCACAGCGTGACGCCCGGCGGACAAGTGTCACCCGAGTGCAGGTTCTCGCAATTGCAGCTATCCGCACGGCGGGCCGGTTCCCGCGGCCGGAGTGGTGGGCCGGATTCCGGTGAACGCCAAGGCCAGTCGGGTGCCCGGCGGAGGCCCGGGACCGGCCCGAATGGCGGTGGACGGTCAGGCTCCGGGTGCGCATTCCTGCACCTGGACGGTTCCCGCAGCACACGACCGAAGCCCCGGCTTCCGGAACCGGAAGCCGGGGCACGGCGAGTCCGTCTCCCGGACGGCCGTCGCTCAGCGTGCCAGCAGCCGTCCGCGCGCCAGGCCGGCCACCGTGCCGCTCGCGGCGGCCGCCCAGGCGACGGCCAGCAGCGCGTACAGCCCGACCGCCAGCCCGGTGAACCCGCCGAACCCGGTGTGGCGGGCGAGCGCCGAGACGCCGGTGACGCAGGTGCCGACGGGGAAGGTGAACGCCCACCAGGTCATCGCGAACGGCATGCCGGCCCGCCGGGCGCGCAGGTTGGCGGTGAGTGCGACGGCCAGCCAGAGCATCGCGACGCCGATCACGGCCACGCCGTACAGCTCGGCGAGGGCGGCCATGGCGGGCGCCAGCTCGGGGAGCACCGGGCGGGCGGCGTCGGCGAGTTGGTGGACGGCGGTGACGGACTGGCCGAGCGGCCCGAGCACCAGGAACAGCGCGGGAGTGAGCACGAGGGTCGGCACCTTGCTGTGGTAGAGCCCGGTGAACACCACCGGCAGCAGCACCAGGGTGGCCAGCAGTCCGATGCCGAACAGGGCCCAGCAGCCGTACAGCATGGCCTGCTGCGAGGAGCCGGACGGCAGGTGCGGGACGAGTGCGGGGCCGGTGGCCGAGGCGACCAGCGGGGCGACGACGGGCAGCAGCCAGGTCGGGTTGGCCTCCAGGGCGGAGAGCCGGTGCCGGGTGATCATCAGGTAGGGGATGCCGCCGGCGACGGCGAGCGCGTAGACGGTGCCGGCGCTCCACAGCACGGCGTCGATCGCCACGGCGGGCCCGGTGCCGATCACCTTCGAGCCGAGCAGCAGCGTGCCGAGGCCGACCGCCAGCAGGGCCATCGGCGGGCAGCCGTAGAAGACGGCGGTGGCCGGGTTGTCCAGCAGCTGGGTGCGGGCGGCCTCCCGGTGCCGGGTGAGGTGCACCAGCCGCGCGCCGCCGAGCACCAGCAGGGCGGCCAGGCCGAGCGCCCACATCACCTCGCCGAAGGCGACCAGCCCGGGCGGCCGGACCGGCAGGACGGCCGCGCCGTTGCCGAGGATCGCGGTGCCCATGACGGCGGCGTACCAGTTGGGGCCGAGCTGGGCGAGGTCGAACCGGGGGCGGGCGACGGAGGGGCGGGTGAGCGGGCGGACATCGGCCAAGGTGGACATGGGACCACCGTCCCTCCGCGCGGCCCCGGCCGGTAGCGCCCGCCGCTCTATGAGGACATAGCCTGAACCTATGGCCCTCTCTCCGCACGTCCCCGAACTCGGCGCCCTGGAGCTGCTGCTCGCGGTGGCCCGGCTGGGCAGCGTCGGCCGGGCGGCGGCCGAGCTGGGCGTCAGCCAGCCGACCGCGAGCGCCCGGATCAAGGGCATGGAGCGGCAGGTCGGCGTCCCGCTGCTGGAGCGCTCCCCCCGGGGCAGCCGGCCGACCGAGGCGGGCCGGCTGGTGGTCGAGTGGGCCCGGCACGTGGTGGAGGCGGCGCAGGCGCTGGACGCCGGGATCGACGCGCTGCGCGGGCGGCGGGACGCCAAGCTGACGGTGGTCGCCAGCCTGACCGTCGCCGAGTACCTGATGCCGGGCTGGCTGCTGGCGCTCGCCGAGGCCAGTCCGGGCACGGCCGTGACGCTGCGGACGGCGAACTCGGCGGAGGTCGCCGGGCGGGTGCTGGCCGGCGAGGCGGACCTCGGCTTCGTCGAGGGCCCGTCCACCCCGTCCGGGCTGGACGGCGCCGTGGTGGCCGTGGACCGGCTGGTGGTCGTGGTGGCGCCCGGCCACCCGTGGTCGCGCCGCCGGACGCCGCTGACCGGGCCCGAGCTGGCCGGGACACCGCTGGTGCTGCGCGAGCCGGGGTCGGGCACCCGGGAGGTGCTGGAGGCGGCGCTGGCGCCGTACGGGGGCGCGGCGCGGCCCCGGCTGGAGCTGGCCTCGTCGACGGCGCTGAAGGCGGCGGCGATGACCGGCGCCGGGCCGGTGTGCCTGAGCGAGCTGGTGGTGACGGAGGAACTGGCGACCCGGCGGCTGGTCGAGGTACCGCTGGCGGCGGGGCTCGACCTGCGGCGCCCGCTGCGGGCGGTGTGGCCGGCCGGGCAGCGGCCGGGCGGGCCGGCCCGGGAGCTGCTGGTGCTGACCCGGCAGGGCTCCGGGCACCGGCCGGCTTCCCCGCCCCACGGAAGAGCCCAAACCTGAGCGGAATAGACTCAACTTAGTGCATGCTGTTGGTAGCAGCAGTGAAGGACGACGAGGGAGGATCCCCCAGCAGTGGACGCCAGCAAGTTCACCACCAAGACGCAGGACGCCCTGTCCGCCGCGATCCGGCAGGCCGGTGCGGTCGGGAACCCGGACGTCAAGCCGGTGCACATCCTGATCGCCCTGCTGGAGCAGTCCGAGGGCATCGCCGGGCCGCTGCTGGAGGCGGTCGGCGCCGACGCCGCGCGGATCGACGCCGAGGCCCGCCGCCAGCTCGCCGCCCTCCCCAGCGCGAGCGGTTCGACGGTCGCCGCCCCGCAGCTCGCCCGGGACACCATCGCGGTGCTCACCGAGGCCGGCAAGCGCGCCGACGACCTCGACGACCAGTACGTCTCCACCGAGCACCTGATGGTCGGCCTGGCCGCCGAGGGCGGGCCGGTCGCCGAGCTGCTGGTGCGCCAGGGCGCGACGCCCAAGGCGCTGCTGGCCGCGTTCAAGGACGTGCGCGGCAGCGGCCGGGTCACCTCGCCGGACCCCGAGGGCACCTACAAGGCGCTGGAGAAGTACGGCACCGACCTCACCCAGGCCGCCCGGGACGGCAAGCTCGACCCGGTGATCGGCCGCGACCAGGAGATCCGCCGGGTCGTCCAGGTGCTCTCCCGCCGCACCAAGAACAACCCGGTGCTGATCGGCGAGCCCGGCGTCGGCAAGACGGCCGTGGTCGAGGGCCTGGCCCAGCGCATCGTCGCCGGCGACGTGCCGGAGTCGCTGCGCGGCAAGCGGCTGGTCGCGCTGGACCTCAGCGCGATGGTCGCGGGCGCCAAGTACCGCGGCGAGTTCGAGGAGCGGCTCAAGGCCGTCCTCAACGACATCAAGCAGAGCGACGGCAGGGTCGTCACGTTCATCGACGAGCTGCACACCATGGTCGGCGCGGGCGCCGGCGGCGACTCCGCGATGGACGCCGGCAACATGCTCAAGCCGATGCTGGCCCGCGGCGAGCTGCGGATGGTCGGCGCCACCACGCTGGACGAGTACCGCGAGCGGATCGAGAAGGACCCGGCGCTGGAGCGCCGCTTCCAGCAGGTGCTGGTCGGCGAGCCCAGCGTGGAGGACTCGATCGCCATCCTGCGCGGCCTCAAGGGGCGGTACGAGGCGCACCACAAGGTGCAGATCGCGGACGCGGCCCTGGTCGCCGCGGCCACCCTGTCCAACCGCTACATCACCTCCCGCTTCCTGCCCGACAAGGCGATCGACCTGGTCGACGAGGCGGCCTCGCGGCTGCGGATGGAGATCGACTCCTCCCCCGTCGAGATCGACGAACTCCAGCGTTCCGTCGACCGGTTGCGCATGGAGGAGCTCGCGCTGGAGAAGGAGTCGGACCCGGCCTCGGTCGACCGCCTCGCCCGGCTGCGCCGCGATCTCGCCGACCGGAACGAGCAGTTGAGCGTGCTGACGGCGCGCTGGGAGCAGGAGAAGAAGAGCCTCAACCGGGTCGGCGAGCTCAAGGAGCGCCTGGACGACCTGCAGGGCGCACTCGAACGGGCCCAGCGCGACGGGGACTTCGAGCGCGCGTCGAAGCTGATGTACGCCGAGATCCCGGCCGCCGAGAAGGAGCTCACCGACGCCCAGGAGCGCGCCGCGGACCAGGACACGTCGACCTCGATGGTCAAGGAGGAGGTCGGCCCGGACGACGTCGCCGACGTCGTCGCCTCCTGGACGGGCATCCCGGCCGGCCGCCTGCTGGAGGGTGAGAGCGCCAAACTCCTGCGCATGGAGGAGGAGTTGGGCAAGCGCCTGATCGGCCAGGCGGAGGCCGTGCAGGCCGTGTCGGACGCGGTGCGCCGCACCCGCTCCGGCATCGCCGACCCGGACCGCCCGACCGGCTCCTTCCTGTTCCTCGGCCCCACCGGCGTCGGCAAGACCGAACTCGCCAAGGCCCTGGCCGACTTCCTCTTCGACGACGAGCGGGCGATGGTCCGCATCGACATGAGCGAGTACGGCGAGAAGCACTCCGTCTCCCGCCTGGTCGGCGCCCCGCCCGGGTACGTCGGGTACGAGGAGGGCGGCCAGCTCACCGAGGCGGTCCGCCGCCGCCCGTACAGCGTCGTGCTGCTGGACGAGGTGGAGAAGGCCCACCCCGAGGTCTTCGACGTGCTGCTCCAGGTGCTGGACGACGGCCGGCTCACCGACGGCCAGGGCCGCACGGTGGACTTCCGCAACGCGATCCTGATCCTCACCTCCAACCTGGGCAGCCAGTTCCTGGTGGACCCGGCCACCCCGGAGGACCGCAAGAAGCAGCTGGTGCTGGACTCCGTCCGGGCCGCGTTCAAGCCGGAGTTCCTCAACCGGCTGGACGACATCGTGGTCTTCGAGCCGCTGGGCACCACCGAGCTCAGCCGGATCGTCGACCTCCAGGTGGCCCGCCTCGGCGAGCGGCTGCGCGAGCGGCGGCTCACCCTGGACGTGTCCGCCGCCGCGCGCGACTGGCTGGCGCTCACCGGGTACGACCCGGCGTACGGCGCCCGCCCGCTGCGCAGGCTGGTGCAGTCCGCGATCGGCGACCAGCTGGCGCGGGCGATCCTCTCCGGCCAGGTGCACGACGGCGACACCGTCCTCGTCGAGCGCGACGAGGACCACGACCGGCTCACCGTCCGCGCTCGCGGGCCGCTGGAGAAGTAGTCGGAGGCCTCGCCCGGACCGCCGCACGGGCCGCCGCTCCCCCGGGGCGGCGGCCCGTCCGCACGTCGGAGAACGCCGTGCTCGGGGCCCGGAACACCACCCGGTACGAAGATCGACGGACGGCCGGGTACCCCTGTGAGGCGCGCCCGGGATGAGGCAGGATGGAAGGTGGAAAGGGCGGCCTCTCTTGCCGGCCACCACGTGCACCGAGGAAGAGGACCCCATGAGCATCGACCCGTCGTCCATCCCGTCGTTCGGCGTCCCCCAGGGCGGACAGCCCGGCGGCCAGGGACGACCGGCCGGCCCGCCGCCGATCGTCGTCCCGGACCAGGCCCTGGTCACCCAGCTGCTGGACCAGATGCAGCTCAAGCACGTCGTGGACGAGGAGGGCGACCTCACCGCTCCCTGGGAGGGCTTCCGCGTCTACTACATGTTCCGCGGCGAGCAGAAGGAGCTCTTCGCGGTTCGCGCGTTCTACGACCGCGCGTACCCGCTGGAGAAGAAGGGCGAGATCCTCGACCTGATCGACGAGTGGAACCGCGAGACCCTCTGGCCGAAGGTCTACACCCACACCCACGAGGACGGCGTGGTCCGCCTGATCGGCGAGGCCCAGATGATCGTCGGCACCGGCGTCAACCTGGACTACTTCGTCACCACCACCGCCAACTGGACCCAGGCCTCGGTCGGCTTCGAGCAGTGGATCGTCGAGCGCCTCGGCCTGCAGGACGAGATCGAGGGCGACGAGGGCCAGGGCGAGGCCCCCGAGGGCACCGACGAGGCCTGATCCCCTCCCCCGCGCACCAGGGACGGCCCGCCCCCCCCCCCCCGGGGGGGCCCGGCCCCCGACCGCGCACCGCGGGCGAGCAGGTCGGCGTCCCGGCCCGGCGTGCGGTTCCAGTGATGGGTACGAGGCCGCTGCTGAACCGCAGGCTGGCGGGCATGGGGACGACGATCTTCGCCGAGATGTCCGCCCTCGCCACCGCCACCGGCTCGATCAACCTCGGGCAGGGGTTCCCGGACACCGACGGGCCCCGCGAGATCGCCCGGGCCGCCGCGGACGCCGTGCTGACCGGCAAGGGCAACCAGTACCCGCCCGGCCCCGGCATCCCGGAGCTGCGAACCGCGATCGCCGAGCACCAGCAGCGCTTCTACGGCCTCGCCTACGACCCGGACACCGAGGTGCTCGTCACCGCCGGCGCCACCGAGGCCATCGCCGCCGCCCTGCTCGCGCTGCTGGAGCCCGGCGACGAGGTGATCGCGTTCGAGCCGTTCTACGACTCGTACGCCGCCTGCATCGCCATGGCCGGCGCCACGCGCGTGCCGCTCACCCTGCGGGCGCCCGCGTTCCGCCCCGACCTGGACGAACTGCGCGCCCTGATCACCCCGCGCACCCGCCTCCTGCTCCTCAACACCCCGCACAACCCCACCGGCACCGTCCTCACCGCCGACGAGCTCGCGACGATCGCCGCCCTCGCCGTCGAGCACGACCTCCTGGTGATCACCGACGAGGTCTACGAGCACCTCGTCTTCGGCGCCACCCACCACCCCATCGCCGCCCTGCCCGGCATGCGCGAGCGCACCGTCGGCATCTCCTCGGCCGGCAAGACCTTCTCCTTCACGGGCTGGAAGGTCGGCTGGGTCACGGCGGCCCCGGCCCTCGTCTCCGCCGTCCGCACCGCCAAGCAGTACCTGACCTACGTCAGCGCCGGCCCCTTCCAGTACGCCGTCGCCGAGGCACTCGGCCTCCCCGACGAGTACTTCGACACCTTCCGGGCCGACCTGCTGCGCAAGCGCGACCTGCTCGCCGAGGGGCTCTCGGCGGCCGGCTTCCGCGTCTTCAGCCCCGAAGGCACGTACTTCATCACCACCGACATCACGCCGCTCGGCGAGAAGGACGGCATCGAGTTCTGCCGGGCCCTGCCCGAACGCTGCGGCGTCGTCGCGATCCCCAACGCCGTGTTCTACGACAACACGGACGCCGGCCGCAGCCTGGTCCGCTTCACCTTCTGCAAGCGGGACGACGTGCTCACCGAGGCCGTCGCGCGGCTCCAGCGGCTCTGACCTCCCGTCGACAGGTACTCGGGAGGCCGGAGACCGCGCGGGAGAGAGAGCTGATGATTCGTCAACTCGCCTTCCATATAAGCCTCGTTGATATCAGCTGATGCCCGTTGGGCAACCTCCCCCGCCTCCCGGGCACACCCCGCCGCCCGCCGGATCCACCACCCGGCGGGCGGTGGCGCATTCGGGCGCGCAGACCGCGCACAACCCGCGCGCACGGCGCACAACCCGGAGCATGGGGCGCACGCTGTGCAAACTCGCACACCGGGTCGATCAGAGCCGGGAAGCAGGTGTGCTCGAAACGGTGAATGCTTGACAAAGTTGGGTAAATCACCGACGGACCCGGCGTATTCATGCTTCTCTGCTGCTGAATCTCCAGCCGGAATCCTTCCTTCCACGGTCGGCCGCGCCCAGCGCCGCACAGCCACGAACAGCCTCGCCAATCGCCTAGGCCTAGTCGCTGCTGCTTCGGCGGGCGCGCACGGAGCTGAAACGCGGAGCCGAGCATGCTCACCACACTGCAGACCTCCTACACGGACACCCGCGCCGGTGACCTGGCGTGGTGCCTGGGCGGCGACCCGCTGCCCGCTCTCGCGGTCCGCGACCTGAGACTCGACGGCAACGGCCGCCCCGGCACGACCGGCACCCTCCAGCTGCGGCTGCTCGGCGCCTCCCACCAGGTGGTCATCGCGGCCGGCCCGGGCGAGTGCCTGGAGACCGTCGCCTGCCTGCCCGGCCGCCGCACCCCGCTGCCCGCCCGGGTGGCCAAACAGGTGGGCGGCTGGGAGTACGAGTTCGCCGCCCGGATCGAGGTCCTCCCGCCGCACGACTTCGCGGCCCGCGCCCAGGAGCTCCTCGCCCTCGTCGAGGGCCACCCCCGCGGCCTGGCCGGGATCTTCCCCGGCGACCCGAGCGCCTTCACCGCACTGGTCACCCAGGGCGGCGCGGACCGGCTGCTCTGGCGCACCTGGCACGCCTATCCGCAGGAGGGGCAGCTGGTCTGCACCCGCTCCTCGCTCGTGCTCGCGCAGCCGTGAACCACACCGGCCCGGTGGGCGGCGACCAACCCGCCATAGCCCTTGAATCGCACGCAGGAACGATTCGTCAACCGGGTGTCCCGCACTGTCCGTCGGATGGGTGCAGCTATCCGTCCCGCACGTCCCCTAGCGTTTGTTCGTGATCAATCATCCAGCCGGTCCGCCCACGCACCCGGGCGTCGACCTCGACGACGACAGCCCACCCCGGCCCGGGCGGAACCTCACCCCGCTGCCCGCCCGCCGCCGGTCCCGGCTGCGCTCCCGCCCCCGGCTGGCCCGCCTCACCGTCCTGCTGGCCGCGTTCGTCTGCGCGGCCTGCGGACTCGTCTACGAACTCGAACTCGTCGCGCTCGGCGACTACCTGCTCGGCGACACCGTCACCCAGACCTCCGTCGTGCTCTCCGTCATGGTCTTCGCGATGGGACTCGGCTCGCTGCTCGCCAAGCGCCTCACCCGCCGCCCCGCCACCGCCTTCGCCCTCGTCGAGTGCGCCCTCGCCCTCACCGGCGGCCTCTCCGTCCTCGCCCTCTACTCCTGCTGGGCCTGGATCGGCCGCTACCAGGCCGCCATGGTCGGCCTCACCTGCCTGATCGGCGTCCTCATCGGCGCCGAGATCCCGCTCCTGATGACCCTCATCCAGCGGATCCGCCGCGAGGACGCCGGCCGGGCCGCGGCCGACCTCTTCGCCGCCGACTACGTGGGCGCGCTCATCGGCGGCCTCGCCTTCCCGTTCCTCATCCTCCCCGGCCTCGGCCCGGGCACCGGCGCCCTCGTCACCGGCGCCGTCAACGCCGTCTCCGGGGCCGCCGTCGTGCTCTGGCTGTTCCGGGAGGAACCGGCCCCCCGGATACGACTGCTGCTCTGGGCCGTCGGCGGTCTCGTCCTCGCCCTCCTCGCCGGCGCCGCCGCCGGCTCCGACGCCATCGAGGACGCCGCCCGGCACGCCCTCTACGGCCCCGGGGTCCGCTACGCCACACACAGCCGCCAGCAGGAGATCGTCCTCACCGGGCCCGCCGAAGGCCCCCTCCGGCTCTACCTCGACGGCCGGCTCGCCGTCTGCGGGCCCGACGAGTACCGCCGCAACGAAGCCCTCGTCCACCCCGCCATGGCCGCCGGACCGGACGCCCGCGTGCTGCTCCTCGGCGGCGGCGACGGGCTCGCCCTGCGGGAGGTCCTCCGGCACGGCGGGGTCCGCACGGTGCACGTCGTCGAACCCGACGCCACCCTCACCGGACTCGCCCGCACCGACCCCGGCCTCGCCGCCCTCGCCGGGCACTCCCTCGACGACCCCCGGGTCCGCACCACCGCCGCCGACCCGCTGGAATGGCTGCGGCGCTCCCCCGACGACCGCCCGTACGACGTCGTCGTCGCCGACCTGCCGGCCCCCGACGACGGCGGGCCGGTCAAGTTCCACTCCCAGGAGTTCTACGGCCTCGCCACCCGGCTGCTCGCCCCCGGCGGCCGCATCGCCGTCCGGGCCGGCGCCGAGGGGCACGGGCTCTGGCAGACCGAGTCCGGGCTCAGGGCGGCCGGCCTGCGGACCGTCCCGTACGCCGTCCAGGGCAGCGCCACGGCGAGCTGCCGGGCCGCAGCGGCGGAGGGCACCCAGGACTTCCTGCTCGCCTCCGACGCCGAACCGCCACTCGCCCTCGCCACCGACGCCCCACCCCCACGCGCCCTCACCACCGCCACCCTGCACACCTCGGCCACCCGCCTCACCGCCCTCCGCCCCACCCACCCCCCAGCCGCCCTCAGCCTGCTGGGCCCCCGCTGACCACGACGGAGAGCAGCCGCCGCACAGGAAGTCGGCGGGACCGACTTCCAGCGCAAGCGGCACCAGGCGCCAGGACAACCCCGCCCCCGAAGCCACCGGTGCCGAGCAGGACAGGCGCCCAAAGCCACCACCACACAGGAAGTCGGCGAGGTCGACTTCCTGCACCGCCCAACAGCACGGGCATCCGACGCCGCCTCCGCACAAGAAGTCGGCAGGACCGACTTCCAGCGCAAGCGGCACCAGGCGCCAGGACAACCCCGCCCCCGAAACCACCAGTGCCGAGCAGGACAGGCGCCCAAAGCCACCACCACACAGGAAGTCGGCGAGGTCGACTTCCAGCACCGCCCAACAGCACGGGCATCCGACGCCGCCTCCGCACAAGAAGTCGGCAGGACCGACTTCCAGCGCAAGCGGCACCAGGCGCCAGCACAACCCCGCCCCCGAAGCCACGAGCGCCCAACAGCACGGGCGCCCAAAGCCGCCGCCGCACAGGAAGTCGGTGAGGTCGACTTCCAGCGCCGCCCGGCAGAGCAAGCGCCCGAAGCCACTGCCGCACAGGAAGTCGGCGGGATCGACTTCCCGTGCAGGCCGCTCTCCCTGCGGGACTGTGACCGGATCACGGTGCCGGGGCGGGTGAGCCGGACCACGTATGGCCGAATGGCGTGCGGGTGCGGGTGGGGGGTGTTCGGCGGGGTAGGGAAAACGGGTGGGCGGTAGGTGGGGACCGGGTGCGGTTGGGTCGGTAGGCTCCGTGGCATGGAGCATGAGGTTGTCGTCCCGATGGCTGCCGAGCTGGTGCGGCAGGCGCTGCAGGATCCGGCCGTGCTGGCCCGGAGTGTCCCGGGGCTGAGCACCGAGCCGACGGCCGTCGGCGGCGGGCCGGCCGAGGAGATCGCGGGCCGGCTGCGGGTGCGGATCGGCGGCTCCACCATCACGTACAAGGGCGTGCTGTCGCTGATCGAGGGCCGGGAGGGCGTGCTGACCGTGCTCGCCGAGGGCCAGGAGGCGCGCGGCACCGGCGAGGCGACGGCCACCGTCCGGGTGAGCGTCGCGGCCGGGGCCGATGAGGGCACCGCCGTGGTCCGCTTCACCGGCGACCTGAGCGCCACCGGCCGCCTCGCCGAGTGCGACGACGAGACCCTCGCCGCCACCGGCCGCCGCCTGCTGGACCGGTTCGCCGCGGCTCTCGTCTCCCCGGACGAGGCACCGGACGAGGCACCGGAGGAAGCGAAGGAGACGGAGGAGACGGACGGGACGGAGGACGGGGGCAGCGTCCTGTTCATCGAGGAGCACCAGGACCACCCCGGCGACGACCTCGACGACGACCTCTCCGACCTGATCGCCTTCTCCGACGCCGACGCCGAGCGCTTCGGCCTCCCCACCGGCGGCGCCGACGAGCACGAGGACGCGGTGGCCGAGGAGCTGCCCGCCGAGCTGCCGTTCGAGTACGAGGAGGAGCCGGTGCTGACCGGCCCGGTGCGCCGCAGCATCGTCGGCCGCTCCGCCGAGGAGGTCGACCACGCCCCGCCGCGCGGCCGCTACGCCCCCGCCCTGCCGGCCCGCAGCGCCCGCGCCCGCGCGGCGTCCCGCTGGGGCGGCGACGCCGGCGGGATCGTGGTGCCCGGCCCGGGCGGCCGCAGTGCGGTGCCGTGGGTGATCGGCGGCGGGGTGGCCCTGCTGGGCGGCGCCGTGGTGCTGGTGCGGGCGCTGCGCCGCAAGTAGGTCCACGGGCCGCGGGCCGACTCGCTGCTGCCCGGCGGGCGGGCGCCGCGGGTCGGGCCCTAGACTGAACGCTCATGAGCAACGACCGCGACGCCCTGCTGGCACAGATCAAGGACAAGGCCGTCGTGCACGGCAAGGTCACCCTTTCCTCCGGCAAGGAGGCCGACTACTACGTCGACCTCCGCCGGATCACGCTGGACGGCGAGGCCGCCCCGCTGGTCGGCCGGGTGATGCTGGACGCGACCTCGCACCTGGACTACGACGCCGTCGGCGGGCTGACCCTGGGCGCCGACCCGGTCGCCGCCTCGATGCTGCACGCCGCCGCCGCGCGCGGCCGGACGCTGGACGCCTTCGTGGTCCGCAAGGCGGGCAAGGCGCACGGTCTGCAGCGCCGGATCGAGGGCCCGGACGTGAAGGGCCGCCGGGTGCTGGCGGTCGAGGACACCTCCACCACCGGCGGCTCGGTGCTGACCGCCGTCGAGGCGCTGCGCGAGGCGGGCGCCGAGGTGGTCGGCGTCGCGGTGATCGTCGAGCGCGGTGGCGCCGCCGCCGTCGAGGCGCAGGGCCTGCCGTACGTGACCGCCTACACCGCGGCCGACCTGGGCCTGTAGTCCGCCCGGCAGGACCCCCGCAGCACCCCGGCAGCACCCCGAGAACGTCAGAGGGGCCCGGTCCCGTCCCACGTGTTTCACGTGGAACAAGGACCGGGCCCCTCCGCCGTTCCGCCGGTGTGCGCTCAGCCGCGCCGGTGGCGCCCGCCGGCGCTCTGCGCGGTGTCGCCGACGGCCTCCACGCCGCCGCCGGCCTTCTTCTTCTTGCGCTCCCGCAGGACCTCGATGAGGATCGGCGAGATCGAGAGCAGGACGATCAGCAGGACCGCCGGGATCAGGTACTTGTCGATCACCGGGGCGAGCGCGTCACCGAAGAAGTAGCCGATCAGCAGCATGGACTCGGTCCACAGCACGCCGCCGATGACGTTCCACAGGAAGAACGTCCGGGCGGGCATCTCCAGGGTGCCCGCGACCGGGTTGAGGAAGGTCCGGACGATCGGCATGAAGCGCGCGAGCACGACGGCCTTGCCGGGTCCGAACTTGGTGAAGTACTCCTCCGCCTTCATCACGTACTCGCGGCGGAAGATCTTCGACTCGGGCTTGTCGAACATCCTCGGTCCGACCTTCGCCCCGATCAGGTGCCCGAGCTGGGCGCCCGCGATCGCCGCGATCGGGGCTCCGGTCAGCAGGAGCGCGATCGGCAGCTTGGCGCCGTCGCCGAGCACCGACGAGGCGGCGTTCGAGGCGGCCACGCCGGCGATGATCAGCAGCGAGTCGCCCGGGAAGAAGAACCCGACCAGCAGGCCGGTCTCCGCGAAGATGATCGCGAGAAGCCCGATGGCGCCGAGGGACGAGATCAGTTGTTTGGCGTCGAGCAGGTTGACGGCCAGCTGGTTGTAGTCCACGGGCGCAGGATAGCGGTCGTACCTTGCGGGCGGTCTCCGCGTACGCCCCCCCGAGCGCCGTTCCGACTGGCGGGCTCCTGCTGACCTGCGAGCACGAGTCTGGGAAGATGACACAGGCGTCCGGTCCGCGGTCGCAAAACACCCTCGTTGTCTGCCGCGGTGGTCGCCCCGAACCTTGGTACCGGTGTGCCGGACCCGCAGAGCCGCGCATCGGCGGCCGGTACCCCGGAGTCGTCACGAAGGCGTACCCAGCGTCGGACAGCACCGTCCGTACGCCGCAACCCGACAGGAGCGGATCGCATGCCCATCGCAACTCCCGAGGTCTACAACGAGATGCTGGACCGGGCCAAGGCGGGCAAGTTCGCCTACCCGGCCATCAACGTCACCTCGTCGCAGACGCTGCACGCCGCGCTGCGCGGTTTCGCCGAGGCCGAGAGCGACGGCATCATCCAGATCTCGACCGGCGGCGCGGAGTTCCTGGGCGGCCAGCACAACAAGGACATGGTGACCGGCGCCGTCGCGCTGGCCGAGTTCGCCCACATCGTGGCCGCCAAGTACGACATCACCGTCGCGCTGCACACCGACCACTGCCCGAAGGACAAGCTGGACGGCTACGTCCGTCCGCTGCTGGCGGTCTCCGCCGAGCGCGTCGCCAAGGGCCTGAACCCGCTGTTCCAGTCGCACATGTGGGACGGCTCGGCCGAGACCCTGGCCGACAACCTGGAGATCGCCCAGGAGCTGCTCGCCCAGGCCGCCGCCGCCAAGATCATCCTTGAGGTCGAGATCACCCCGACCGGCGGCGAGGAGGACGGCGTCACCCACGAGATCAACGACGAGCTGTACACCACCGTCAACGACGCCGTGCGCACCGCCGAGGCGCTGGGCCTGGGCGAGAAGGGCCGCTACCTGCTGGCCGCCTCCTTCGGCAACGTGCACGGCGTGTACAAGCCGGGCAACGTCGTGCTGAAGCCGGAGCTGCTGCGCGAGCTGCAGGACGCGATCGGCAAGCAGTACGGCAAGACCGACCCGTTCGACTTCGTCTTCCACGGCGGCTCGGGCTCCTCCGCCGAGGAGATCGCCACCGCGCTGGAGAACGGCGTCGTGAAGATGAACCTCGACACCGACACCCAGTACGCCTTCACCCGCCCCGTCGCGGCGCACATGTTCCAGAACTACGACGGCGTGCTGAAGGTCGACGGCGAGGTCGGCAAGAAGAACACCTACGACCCGCGCACCTGGGGCAAGCTGGCCGAGGCCGGCATGGCCTCCCGCGTGCTCGAGGCCGCGCAGCAGCTGCGCTCGGCGGGCAACCGCCTGAAGTGAGCCCGGTAGCGGCGCCGGTCCCGGCGGCGCGAACGTCGGTGCCCCCGGTGGTCCGTCCACCGGGGGCACTCACGCGTTCGGAGGCTCACGCACTCACACCGGACGGGCCGGCTACTGCTTGAGCGCCTCGTACGCCTCTTCGCTGCTGTCCTTCAGGAACTGCCAGCAGCGGGCCTCCTCCTCCGTCTCCTTGATCGCGCCGGCCGCCCGGGCCAGCGCCGCCAGGCAGCGCAGGAAGCCGCGGTTGCCGCGGTGCTCCCACGGCACCGGCCCGTGGCCCTTCCAGCCGTTGCGGCGCAGCGCGTCCAGGCCGCGGTGGTAGCCGGTGCGGGCGTAGGCGTACGACTCGACGTAGCGGCCGGCCGCGAACGCGTCGTCGGCGAGCATGGCCCAGGCCAGGCAGAAGGTCGGGAAGTCGGCCGCGACCTGGGTCGGCGAGGCCGACTCCTCCGCGAGCATGCGGTAGGGCTGCTCGTCCTCGGGGAGGTGGGTCGGTTCGGGGCCGTCGAGTAGATTCCGGTGAATCGCCATGGAGTGCAGTCTGCCATCCGAGCCGCAGGGGTCAACCGCCGTCGGGTGACCGGACCGGGCGGAAAGCTACATACCGGGTATGTGGACATTCACCCGTTCTCCATGTCAGGGTGTCGAGCGTGCCCGCAGCTCGAACCGCCTCGCGCAGGAGTGCCCGCTCCGGCCGCAGACGCCGCCCGCCGCGTCGCCGCATGGGCCCCGCGCTCCTCATCGCGCTCGTCGCCTCGGTGGCCGTCCTGTCCACGGCGGTCGTCGTGCTGATGAGCCGCCACTCCGCCGCGCCCGCGACCGGGCCGACGACGCAGGCGCGGGTCGTGCCGGCGGCCGAGCTGAGCGCCCCCGCTCCGACGGCCACGCCGACGCCCACCCCGACGCCCACGCCGACGGCCACCCCGACACCCACGCCGACTCCCACTCCCACCGCGTCCGACCCCGGCCCCGCCAAGGGGGCCGGGACGTTCACGGTCGCCCCCGCCACCGCCCAGCCGGTCGGCAAGGGCAACATCCGGCGCTACCGGGTCGAGGTCGAGGACGGCATCGGGATCGACCCGACGGCCGCCGCCACCCAGATCCACGGCATCCTCGGCGACAAGCGCGGCTGGACCAGCGACCGCAAGAACGGCTTCCAGCTGGTCGCGAGCGGCCCGTACGACTTCACCGTGAAGATCGCCTCGCCCGCCACCGTGGACCGGCTCTGCGGCGCCGCCGGCCTGGACACCCACGGCGAGGTGAACTGCGACGTCGGCAGCCAGGTGATCGTCAACGCCAAGCGCTGGAACACCGGTTCACCGCAGTTCGACGGCCCGCTGGACGAGTACCGGGCGCTGATCGTCAACCACGAGGTCGGCCACCGGATCGGCCACGGCCACGAGACCTGCCCCGGCCCCGGCAAGCCGGCGCCCGCGATGATGCAGCAGATCTACGGCCTCAAGGGCTGCGCCCCCAACGCCTGGCCGTACTCGGCGGACGGGACGTACCTGGGCGGGCCCTCGGTGCCGTGACGGGCGCGAAAGCCCGTGTACCGGAACAGGATCGGGACGGAGTAGGCGCGCGCCCGCGATGAGCGCGCCCTACCCTGCGAGCATGACCGCTGCCCAACGCCGCACGTTCACCGCCGTGTTCGCCTCCGCCGGGGTCCTGCTCGGCACCGCCGCCTGCTCGTCATCGCCCGCGGGCGTGGCCGGTCCCGACGCGCTCTCGTACGACACCGTCCGCGCCACCGCCCAGAAGCTGCACCAGGACCGGCAGAACACCTGCCCCTTCGGCCTCGACCTCGGCAAGGCCCTCAAGGCGGCCGGGCTCCCCGACGCGGTCGGCCCGGACACCGGCAACGGGTCCGCCGTGGACGGCGAGGTCGGTGACGGCCGCCCGCCCCAGCCCTGGCCCACGGGCGCGACCCACCCGCCGGAGATGCCGTCGATCCCGGCCACTCCCCCGAACGCCGACATCACCTGCGCGTACCGGGCGGGCGGGAGCTCGCTCGCCGTCGAGCTGTTCGCCGTCCCGAAGACCGGAGTGGCCGTCAACCTCCTGCTGCCGCGCATCCAGAGCCGGGCACGTGCCTCGGTCAGCCAGCTCCGGCAACTGGCCGACCACCAGCCGGGCCCCGGACAGACCGTGCTCGTGCCGGGGGCGGACACGGCCGCCCTCGCCCGGCTGGCCCCGAAGGGCGAGGGCGACATCGTCCTGATGCTGTCCGAGGACTCCGCGGGCGACACCCCGGACCGGACGTACACCGGTGAGGGCCTCCGCAAGGCCGCGGAGGCCCTGGCGGGGCAACTGCGCTAGAGCGAAGAGCCGCCGGATCAGCCGAGGACCGGCAAGTACGCGCTCAGGTCACTGCGTTCGCCCGAGGCCGAGACCGCGGCGGCGTCCACCGCCGCGGCCCAGGCGGTGCGGCCGGTGGCGAGCCGGATCCAGGTCAGCGGGTCGGTCTCGACCACGTTGGGCGGGGTGCCGCGGGTGTGCCGGGGGCCCTCGACGGCCTGCACGACGGCGTACGGCGGGATCCGCAGCTCGACCGCGCCGCCGGGGGCCCGGGCGGCGAGGGCGTCGGCGAGCAGCCGGGTGACGGCGGCGACGGCCTGGCGGTCGTGCGGGAAGGCCTCGGGGCCGAGGGCGTCGGCCAGGTCGTCGGCGTGCACGACCGTCTCGACGAGCCGGGTGACCAGCATGTCGGCGAGCGTCATCGAGCCGAGCCGGATCTCGAACCGCCGTGCCGGGTCGGCGGCTTCGGGCCGCTCCAGCAGTCCGGTCAGCGCGTCGGCGGCCCGCCCGAAGGCCTCCGCCACCGCGGCCGGGGCCCCGGCGAAGTCCACCGCGGCGCGCTCCCCGGCCTGCTCGTCCAGCAGCGGCGCGACCGTACCGACCGCCGCCACCCAGCCCGTCAGGTCCAGCGGCGGGCGCCCCTGGAGCGGATCGTCCAGGTGCGCGGGGACGTGGTCGAGCTGGACGGCGAGGTGCGCGAGCAGCTCGCGGACGGTCCACTTCCCCAGTCTGGTCGGCAGGTCCAGCTGCTCCGCGGTGAGGCCGCGCACGGCGGCGCGCAGCGCCCCGGTCTGGGCGGCCAGCGCGGCGCGGACCTTCTGCGGTTGGTACGTGCGGGACTTGGGAGGCATGCGGCTCAAGATACGCCGAGGGGCGGGGGGGGGGGGGGGACCCCCCCCCCCCCCCAAAACCCCAAACCCCCCCCCGGCCCCCCCAAAGCCCGGGGGGGGGGGGGGAAACAAAGCCCCCCGGAACCCGAAAAGCCC